>NZ_JTLI01000029.1 GCF_000799075.1 Cetobacterium sp. ZOR0034 | reverse complement strand
CCACAGCACTTTAGTAAATTATAACAAATAAATTGATGAAGATTTTTATATCTTCATTATACGAGGTGATTTTATGAAAAAATATTACTCAATCGGTGAAATAAGCAAAATTTATAATATAAGTGTAGATACACTAAGGCATTATGAAAAAATAAAACTATTAGAACCAGCAATGAAAAAAGAGAGTGGATATAGATATTATACAAATGAGCAAATCTGGAAGTTGAACAATATACGTAATTTAAGAGGATTGGGATTGGGACTTGATGATATAAAAGGTTTTTTAGAAACAAGAAGTGTTAGTTCTACTGAAAAAATACTGAATTCTCAATTAGATATTGTAGAGAGAGAATTAGAAAAATTCAATAAATTAAAAGAGGAGCTTCTAATAAAAAAATCAAATTTAGAATATTTTAAGAATGAAGTTATTTTTGAAGTTCCTGAATTAAAAGAGATACCTAAAAGAAGAGTTATAAAATCTAAAGGACAAGTTAAAGAGGATGGAGATATTGACTTTAAAATTAAATTGTTAAGTATAAAAACGCTTTCAGAAAATGATTTTTTATTTATTGATAATGAATATGGTGGAACATTGAGTAAAGAGAATTTTTTTAATGGAAACTATAATGTTTACGAAGAAACATTTGTTATAAATAATGAAGGAACAGAAGATGGAGAAGAGATTGGAAGTGGACTTTATGTTACAGTTTTTTATAAGGGATATTATTCGGAAAGTTATAAGTATTATGAAAAAGTAAAAAAATTTATTGAGAAGAGAAATTTAATTATAAAAGGAGATATATTTGAGATTTTTCATGTTGATATTCATAGCACTGAAAATGTAGAGGAATATATAACTGAAATCCAGGTACCTGTAGAAAATAGAGTTATTAAATAGTTTCGTAAAAATATTATAAATGTTATAATTAAAAAAGGGTGATGATTATATGGGAAAAATGACGAAAGCAATAAGTAAAGATGAAATTGACCTAATTTTAGGCTCGGAAAAAATAAAACAAGATGTAAGAAATGCCCTTTTAGTTGAACTTAATACAGGGCTTAGAATTCAAGATATAGCTAGATTAAAATATAGTGATATACAGTTTGGAAAATTGGAAATAATCGAAAAAAAGACAAAAAAACCACAAATAACAAGGATAAATATGGAGTTAGTAGAATATCTTTTTAAGAATAGAACAAGAGATGATAATTATATATTTGCTTCAGAAGAAAAAGAAGTTAAAGCATTTGTTAGAAAGGTTCAAGATCAGATATTGAAAGCTTGTGATCACGAGAATATAGATAGTACATTTATAAGCACACATAGTTTTAGAAAATCATTTGCAACATTAGCATACAATGAAACAAAGGATATTATGTTTGTTCAACAGTTACTAAATCATTCAAGTGTTTCTGTTACACAAAAATATATAAGAGTCAATAAAGAGAAAGCTGATGACTATAGAGGAAAGCAAAGATTAGGTTTTTAATTTTTCAGAATGTAACCTATGTTACTGATTTTTTTCTGAAATGATTATATTATATATTCAGGATGGTGATTTGAAGATGAGTATTCATGGAGGAAATCTACAAAAGATAAAAGATGGAAAAAGAACTTATGGAATAACTCCTCATATACCTGGAGGATTTATTACGCCAGATAAACTGATAAAAATAGCTGAAGTAGCTAAAAAATATAAAGGTGTTTTAAAAATTACATCGGGTCAAAGAGTTTTAATAACTAATTTAAAAGAGGAAGATTTAGGTGCCATTTGGGATGAATTAGGAATGGAGCCAGCTGTAAGAACTCAAAACTCTGTAAAAAATGTTGAGATATGTCCAGCTAACTATTGCAAAAGATCAAAGTATCCAACGATTGGGATAGGAATGAAAATAAGCAATAATTTCCATGGAATGGAACTTCCGTGTAGAACTAAAATAGCTGTTGTAGGATGTAGAAACGCTTGTACTGGAGCTTATTCAAAAGATATTGGTGTTATTGTGGATACAGATGGAAAATTTTTTATAACAGTTGGAGGAAGCGCAGGATTTAATCCTCGTAGTGCTGATATTCTAATTAGAGATTTATCAGAATCCGAGGCTTATACGGCTGTGGAAATAACTTTGAACTACTACAATGAAAATGCAACTATGGGAGAAAAGTTGGGGCATTTTATAGATAGAATTGGTATTGAACTGTTTAGAACAGATATTATAAAATTATTAGAAATAAAAGGAGAAGATAAAGATGATAACTAAAGATACAATAATAGCAGAGATAATAGAAACTAACCCAAAGGCAGTAGAGATTTTAATGGGATATGGAATGGGATGTATTGGATGTCCCTCAGCTCAAATGGAGAGATTAGAACAAGCTTGTGAGATTCACGGATTAGATTTAAATGAAGTTTTAGAAAGATTAAATGCATAAAAGGAGAGACTGATGAGTTTATATTTAGGAAAAATACATTATTGGCTTTTTAATAAGATATTATGGTTTGAAAATTTAGAGGAAAGTATAGTAAAATTCATAGTGGATAGAGGATTAGATGTTTCAGTTGTAAACGAAGAGATAGAAGAAAAATATGGAAAAAAATTAGAGAATAAAAATTTAGAAGAGATTATAGATATAAACAATATTCATGGATGGTTACAAGGAAGAATTCACTCTTCAGAGGGAAGAATGGCAGCATGGATTAATTTTATATTAAAAAATGATGAGAATGGAATAGAGCATTTAAAGAAAATTTTTGAAGAACAAGCTATTTTAGCAGCTGAAGAGGTAAAAAAAGAGAGAAAGCCTGCTGTAGCTTCTGATATTTATAATTGCATGAATAACTATATTTTAGATGGAATGCCGTGTGATAGAGTAAATGTTATATCTGTTTCTGAAGATAATTTGGTTCAATGGGAAAGAAGAGTTTGTGTTCATAAAGATGTTTGGGCAAAAGAGAATATTGATGTAAAAGTTTTTTATGATTTAAGAGATTTTTGGATAAAAACTTTTGTAGAAACTTTAAATTCAGAATTTGAATACATAAAGGAAACTGATGAGAAATTTAAAATTGTTATAAAATAAGATGTGGCTATCTCAAATCTTTGAGATAGTTTTTTTTTAGACTAACTTGCAATTATAACAAGTGTTATTAAAAGAAATTAAAATTTCATTGGTATATAGGTTTTACATAATTATGAAAGGGGAAATGATTATGAAAAATAAAAAATATTATATAGGAGCAGTTATAGGGATAATAAGTTTATTTTTTTATTTAGTTTTGATGAGATATTCATTTAAAAATAAACTACCTTTAATGGAATATAAAGAAAATAATAACTACTTAGAAACCTTGATTGTAGTTACAGATGTGGATTTTGAACCATATTCGTTTATTGATAATAAAAATAAAATTGTAGGATTTGATGTTGAACTGATATATTCACTAGGAGAGATTTTAAAAAAAAATATAGATTTAAGATTACTTCCTTGGAGTGAGTGTATTAAAGCTATAGAAAAAAATGAAGCAGATTTAATTTTAGGGGTTGTTACAGGCTCAAAGTATACTCAAAATATTTATTCTTCTATTCCTGTAAGTAAAGATTCCTTTGTTTTATTTGGAACGAAAAAGTATTCTAATTTTGATGAACTCTATGATAAAAAGATAGCGTATTTAAAAGGAAGTGATAGCAAAAATCTTTTTTTGAAACCTTATAAATTAGATAAAAAAGCTAAAGGGTATAATAGTTATGGAGAAGCTTTTAAATCTATAAAAAGTGGAGAAAATGATTTTATTTTGGCTACATATTCTGTAGGGCGTCGTTTAGGTAAAAAATATGGAGATATAAATGCAGTTGGTCAGATTTTAGTAAATAAGATGTTTTCAATAGGAGTTTCAGAAAATAATAAATATTTAATAGAGGAGTTGGATAAAGCAATAATCCAAAGACAAAGAGATGGAACAATTGAGAAGCTTACATCTAAATGGTTAAAGCGATATATTGAAGTTATTAGTTTTAAAGATTTTTTACTTCAACACTCGATGGTTTTAGTAATTTTTATTGCTATTATTCTTTTGAGTATAATTTTTGTAGGAATTTATATATATAAAAAAGAAATTTCTCTTTCTCAAGAAAGAGAATATGCTCTCTTAGAGTATGTTGCTCGAGATTCATTGACAAAAGTATATAATAGAAAATCTGGTGAACAGATGATAAAACAGATTATAGATGAAAGTACATTGAGCTCATATCATGCTTTTATTATGATAGATATTGATAATTTTAAAAATATTAATGAAACATTGGGTCATGATGGTGGAGATGAGGTTTTGGTTCAAATAGCAAAAATATTGAAGAAAGCTTTTAATGATTTTGATATAGTTATTAGAATGGGAGGAGATGAATTTAGTATTTTTGCTGTAGATTATAAGGATATCAATTCAATTGAAAAAAAATTGAAGAAATTATTTGAAATATTGAAAGAGGGGATAGTTATAAAAAATAAGGCTGTTACAATAACATTATCTATAGGAGTAGCTTTATATCCTAAAAGTGGAATAGAATTTCAAGAATTATATGAGAATGCAGACAAAATACTTTATGAAGTTAAAAATAGTGGAAAGAATAACTATAAAATTTTATAAAAAAATTGTAGAACCAGGAAATGGTTCTATTTTTTTATTTTTTACAAAATATTAGAGAAAAAAGTGAAAATAGGAACTTATAAAATTCTTACACAACTTTTACATAAAATTTATAAAGGATTAACATGGATAGTATAAAGTAATAGTTGAGGAGGGATTATGAAAAAAGAACAAAAATTAACAGGAGTTTTATTTTCAATGCCATCATTGCTAATATTATTGACATTTTATATCTATCCGCTATTGAAGACGGTTATGTATTCATTGTCTTTCACTGATTCAAAAGGACAGATAGTAGGATTTGCAGGGATTGAAAATTTCTATGAATTATTTACAGATGCTTCGTTTTATGAAAGTATTTTAGCAACATTAAAATTTTCACTAATAACAGTGACTTTTAGTATGATTATATCACTATTTTTAGCGATAATATGTAATGAAAAATTAAAGGGAATAAAACTATTTAGGGTTATTTTCTCATCAAGTATGGGAGTTTCAGTTTCGGCTAGTTCAAGTATAGTTTTATTTTTATTTCATCCGAGTGTAGGATTGATAAATGATATTTTAAAATTCTTTGGAATTTTACCAATAAACTGGTTTACAAGTTCAACATACGCAATTTGGGCAATTTCGTTTGCAACAATCTGGATGAATATAGGTTTCGGATTCTTAGTTTTAACAGCAGGATTACAAAATATAAGTCAAGAGATTGATGAAAGCTGTGAAGTAGATGGGGTTGATTATTTCTCGAAACTATTTAGAGTAACAATACCACTACTGAGTCCAAGTTTATTCTACTTGTTGATTACAACAACTTTAAAATCATTCCAAAGTTTCGGTCAAGTAGATATATTAACAGGTGGAGGACCATCAAACTCAACAAACTTTATAGTATATAGTATTTATAAAACAGCGTTTAGTAACTATAGATTTGATTATGCTAGTGCTCAGGGATTATTCCTACTTCTATTGATTACAATAATAATGATTGTTAAATTTAAACTAGAAAGGAAGGTGCACTATCAGTAAAATGAAAAAGAAAATATTTTATGGATTACTTATTTTGTCTGGAATTTTAGTTTTCTTTCCAATAATATATGCTTTAATCTCTAGTTTTATGTCAACGAAGGATATTATAAGTGGAAAGTTATTACCAAGTGAAGTAAAGCTAACAAACTATAAAGAGTTATTACAGAATGTGCCAATACTTCAGTTTTTCATGAATAGCTTAATAACATCAATAGTTGCCATGATTATTCAAATAATAATTTGTAGTATGACAGCTTATGCTCTTGTATTTGTGGAGTTTAAGGAGAAAAAAATTATATTTTTACTTGTGATGTGTTCAATATTTATTCCTTGGGAATCGATATTTATTCCAAACTACTTTACAATTTTAAAAATGAGATTATTAAATACAAAGTTAGGAATAATATTACCGTTTTTAGCAAATGGACTTGGAATATTTTTAATGGTACAACAATTTAAAACACTTAATAAATCGCTAATTGAGGCAGCCAAAATAGATGGTTGTAGCCATGGATTTATATATTTAAAAATAGTTTTACCACTATCAAAAGGGATATTAAGTACTTGGGGAATCTATTCATTCTTAAACGTTTGGAATATGTATTTATGGCCGTTGATGATTTCAACTAGACCGGAATCTAGAACAATTCAAATTGGTTTAAAGATGATAAAAGCAGAAGAGGGAACAAACTTTGGAATTTTAATGGCTGCAGTAGTTATTGTTATTATTCCCTCATTAATTGTTCTATTTATAGGGCAAAGTCAACTTCAAAAAGGGATGACTTCTGGAGCAGTAAAAGAGTAATTAAGAATTGAAACTTTAAAATAAACGGGAGGAAAAATGAATTTAAAAAAATTGGCACTATTTGGATTGGGATTAACTTTATCAACGACACTTTTAGGAAAAGAAAAAGTAGTATTTTGGCACTCGATGAGTGGAGGGCTTCAGACTAGTTTGAATAAAATCGTTGCAGATTACAATAAATCTCAAGGGGATGTAGAGATTGAAGCAATTTATCAAGGATCTTATGAGGAAACAATTGGAAAATTTAAGGCAATATCAGGAACGAAAGATGCACCTACTCTTATTCAAATGAATGATATTTCAACATCATTCATGTATAATAGTGGAGCTATAACTCCAATGCAAAACTTTATAGAAGCAGATAAGTTTGATGTTAATCAGTTAGAGGATGCACTTTTAAATTATTATAGAATAGATGGAAAGTTATACTCTATGCCATTTAACTCATCAACAGCGATAATGATATATAATAAAGATGCTTTTAGAGAAGCTGGATTAGATCCAAATACTCCTCCAAAAAGTTATGCTGAGTTTGCAGAGTATTCAAAGAAATTAGTTAAAAAGAATAGCAGTGGTTCTATTGATAGATACGGTTCAGCAGTACTTATGTATGGATGGTTTATTGAGCAGTTCTTAGCTAATGATGGAGTGACATATGTAGATAAAAATAATGGTAGAACTGGAGAGACTCCAACATCTGTAACATATAAAAAAGATTTACCAAAAATTTTAGAGTTTTTAAGAGGTATGTATAAAGATGGTTCTGCAACATCATACGGAAGAGATTGGGATTCTATAAGAACAGCTTTCTCATCTGGAAAAGTAGCTATGTATTTTGATTCGTCTGCTGGAATTAAAGGAGTTATAAATAACTCTAACTTTGAAGTTGGTACAGGATTTGTTTTAAACGAAAGCGGAAACTTCAATGGAAGTGTTGTTGGAGGAGCATCTCTTTGGATAACAAACTCATCAGCTGATTCAACTCAAAAAGCAGCTTGGGACTTTATTAAATACGCTACATCAAAAGATGTTCAATCTTACTGGTCAATTAATACAGGTTATTATCCAGTGAACAAAGCTTCTTACGATACAGCAGAGATGAAACAAAATATGGAACAATATCCACAATTTGGAACTGCTGTTGCTGAAATAAAAGAAACTAAGCCATCTTACTCAACTCAAGGAGCTATTATAGGAGTATTCCCAGAGCTTAGAGATAAAATGGTTGAAGCAATGGAAGCAAACTATGAAGGAAAAACTTCTGTAGAGAAAATTGTTGAAAAGCACGTAGCTGATTCAGATAGAATAATTCAAAGATACAATAGAATTAACAAATAACTTTATATTATTAATACCCTTTACTATAAAAAACTCCTCGTTAGGATAGTTAGCTTATCCACGCGAGGAGTTTTTTACAAATCTATTGGAGAGAAAATACTTACGAGTGATCTCTCTTTATTTTTACTATCTAGCTTTGAGACATAGGCTATTTCGAGATATTCACTTCTAGTTTGAAGATTATTTTCGATACTAAAATCTTCAATTTTCTCAAAGAAATCCTTAGTATGGAAAGCTGCACTTTCAGTATAAAATGAGACTCCACGAGCTGAATATTTTATTTCGCTTTTAATAGAATACGAAGCTATTATAAGCTCGGTATAGATTTCAGGAGAGTCTTTATTCGTTTTTAAAACAATAAATGTGTCACTGATGTTATGAGGAGATTTAAAACTTTTCAAAACTTTTCTTATATGAGTTTCAATATCAGCAATATTTTTCATTTCACCTTTAGAGCTACCTAAAATATAAAAGCTTATATCTTCTAAATCAGGAGATTTATCTAACTTAAAAATAGCGTGTTCTAAATTATTTTCTAACTCTTCTAAGTTGTTTTTCAGATTTTGTAACTTTTCAATTTGTAATTGAACCATATATTTTTGAAAAATTATTGATTCTAAAATATTTTCTAAGCTATTCTCTTCATATAAAAGACATTTTATCTTATCTAAAGAGAAGCCAAGGGCCTTACATCTTTTAATGAAATCTATTTGTAAAAATTGATCTATAGAATAGAATCTGTATTTTGTATTTTCATCTATATATGAAGGCTTTAAAAGTCCCTCTTTATCATAATGACGTAATGTTTGAATAGTTACATTATTTAATTTTGCTGTTTCACCAATTGAAAAAATCATTTTTCCTCCAAATATATTTTGACTCTATTGTTACAATAGAGTATACACTAAAGAGTATTAAAGGAGGAAGTAAAATGTTTAAAGAATTTATTAAGTACGCAGTACCTTCGGTATTTGCAATGTTTATTTCATCAATGTATGTAATAGTTGATGGTATTTTTGTTGGGCAAGGAGTTGGTGCTTTAGCATTAGGAGCAGTAAATTTAGTTATGCCAATTTCTATTTTATTTTTTGGGATAGCTTCGATGTTTGCAGTTGGTGGTGGAACTCTTATATCTGAAAGTTTTGGAAATGGTAATATAAAAAAAGGTATCAGTATATTTAGAGAGATACTATTATTTTTATTAATTTTAAGTTTAATTTTAAGTTTTACATTTTTTATTTAAAAAAGGTCATCTTTCTTTTGGTAAAAGCAGAATATATAAAGAGAATATTTTTAGTTTTATAAGAATAGGATTTCCATCATTTTTTATGGAGATTACATTTTCAATTATAATATTTTGTATGAATCTAGCTATTTTAAAAATTGGAAATGAAAATCAAATGGCATCGTTTGGAATTATAAATTATTTAACAACAATAGTTTATATGTTACTATTAGGATTATCGTTTGGAGTTCAACCATTATTTAGTTTTAATCACGGAGCTAAAAATCATGAAAAAGTTTCTAAATTTTACAAATTTACAATGATGGCAGCATTTAGCATAAATTTATTTTATTTTATTATTTTATATGTTTGGGGAAATAAAATTATTGGATTCTTTACAAATGATATATTTATTATAAACGAAACATATATAGGGCTGACTATTTTTAATCTTGCATTTTTTGTTATAGGAGTTAATGTTATTCAATCAGGATACTATCAAGCTATAAATACCCCTGAAAAATCCAATATTATATCTATATTTAGATCAATAGTATTTTTTCCGATAGTGCTATTTATTAGTTCTAAAAGTTTAGGATTAAAAGGTGTTTGGTTGAGCACTTTATTCTCAGAGATTTTATGTCTTGTAGCTTGGAACTTATTATTAAGAAAAGATTTGAAAATTTATCTAAAAAAGGTCTTCCTTTTTTCTACAAATTAGTATAAAATATAGATGTAGAATTTATTTGGGAGGGATATATTTTGAAAATTTTAAACCAAAATACACACTTAAAAGAGCATGAGTTATGTGAAAAAATAGCAAACGAGTTACTACCTAAACTAGCAAAGTTAGATTTTGAATTGAAATCTATAAAGTTCGAGAAATCTAGCGACAACTTATTGAAGTTAAAAATAATAAAGGCTTAATATATGATATATATATTAGTTTTAACTATTGGAATAGTGCTATTTTTTTATATGAAAAGTTCTAAAAAATCTAAATATATCAGTAAAGTAAAAGTTAGGAGTTCTAGTGAGAGAAAGCTACATCAACCTAAGCCTATAGCGAAGAAAACTATTATAACTTCAAAAAAAATTGATTCAGAAATAGAGAAGATATCAAAAGATTATAAAAAAATTATTTTTTATACAATTGATACAACATCTAGTTTTTTAGAAGAATCAAATATTACAGCAATAAAAATGGGATTCAATTTAAAAACAGGTGAATTTATTCGATTAGAGGATTTTCATGATGGTAAAAAAGAGGCTTTTAAAATTTTTTCAAATGATGTAGAGCATTTCGTTTCGCATAATATAAAACTTAGTGAAAATATATTAAATTTGAATCAGAGGATACAATTTTGTACAATGATTACAAATATAAATATTGTTGAGATAAAAAACTCGAATGGAAGAAATCGATGGCCTAAATTACTTGAGATTTCAAAATACTATGGAATAAAATCAAATAATGATTTGGTTTTAAATAATCTTAATATAACAAAATTAACAATCCAAGTTTTTCAAAAAATGTTGAAACACCCAAAGGGTTCGATTTATGTTAGAGATTTTATTTTTAATAACAAGTCTTATAAAACAGAGATATAAAAGAATTTTAAAAACCGTGAATCTCATCACGGTTTTTTTATAGAAAATATTTATTTTAAAATATATTGATTTCTTTCTTTTGCAACATCTTTATTGAAACTAATATGAACTCTATTTTGCTTAGAATAATATATCAATTGATCATAACTTATATTGGCTTTATCTAGTTTAGATTTTATAGTTTTAGCACTGCCATTGATTTTGAAATCAATAGCTAGACCATCTTTGTGTTGAGAATTTTTAACTCCTCTAACTTTTTTATTTAATAAGTCACCTCTATACCAGCTTGTTACATATATATCTTTCTTTAAAATCTCTTTAACTTTATCGAGTCTTTTAGCTGCGTAGATAATATTCGTATTACTTTTGGGTAAATTATTTATTTTATATCTTTTTGCTGTAGCACTTTTAGTTGCATCTTTTAATTTAAAATATTTTGAGATTTGTAGATTCTCTTTTCCGTATAAAGATACAGAAAATAATATGCTTAATAATAAAAATTTCATAAATAATTGCGTTCTCCTATATATAGTTACAGTATAAATATACCCATACACCCTATATTTATACTGTGTTTAAATCAATTTGTCAATTTTTTTATTTAACTTTTGGAAAATAAAAATAAATCGTTAATATTTTCACTGTTAATAAAAGGTAAAGCCTCATTAATTTTAATAATATCCCAATTCCACCATTTTATTTCTAAAAGTTTAGTAATATCATCATCTGAAAATCTTTTCTTTATAATTTTGGCAGGATTTCCACCCACAATTGAATATGGTGGAACATTTTTAGTAACTACAGATTTAGCAGCAATGACAGCACCGTCAGCGATTTGAACTCCGGGCATTATAAGGGCTTCACTTCCAATCCAGACATCATTGCCTATAACGGTATCTCCTTTTTTCTTAAATCCATTTTTAGCATTTGGAAAAATTTTAGGATTGAATGGAAAAGTTGATATCCACGAATAATTATGACCTTGATTTCCAGCTAACATAAAAATAGCTCCTGATCCTATAGAACAAAATTTTCCTATAATTAATTTATCAAATTCAAATTTCTCTCCAAAAATTTCTTTATAATTTTTAGTACTATTATCACCTAATAAGTAACGGACACAAAATTCATCGAAAGGTTTTTCGTGATAGTATCCAGAGTAATAAGAAAAATCGCCAACAGATATATTCGGATTTTTTATATGTGATTTTAGTTCAACTCCCTCTAACCAACTTTCAAAAATTTGTTTTTTCAATTTAATAGCTCCTTTAAAAATTCGTTTCAAATTATTATACAATTTTTGACACAATTTAGAAACATAAAGTTGTTAATATGTTTGAGAGAGAAAAATGGAAAAATTATTATTGGAGGATTAAAAATATGAAAAAAATAGTTTTATTAGGAATGATTATTTTAAATATAACATCTATTTTAGCTTCAGTAGAGATTAGTTTAAATGAGTTTGATTTATATTTAAAACCCGAGCAAAAGATAGCTTATGAATATATATTTGATACAAATGAAAAATTATTAGATAGTTATAAAATAGAACTGAGAAATCTAAAAAGTTCAACTAGAGATTATAATAAAAAATTGAAATTTTTAAATTCTAAAATTCAAGAGTTAGAAAAAAATAGAGATTCAGAGATTCAAAAGTTAAAATTAGATATAAAAAATAATCCACAGAGATATCAAAAAATTTAAAAAATAAAAATGCAATTGAAACAATTCTGTAACAAACTTTTGTTAATATAGATGTATAAAGAACAGAGAAAAAATAAAAAATAGATAAGGGAGTGATTTTAATGAAAAAATTATTATTTGTAGGAATGTTAGCTTTATCAGCGGTATCTTTTGCTAAAGGACATGGAAATATGGGTGGAATGAATCATGGAAATGGTGGAATGATGAATGAATCAATGAGCTGTGGAATGATGAGTGGTGGACACAATGGAAACCATATGGGAATGAATATGTCTCCTGAGTTAAGAAAAGAGATGCAAGGTGATATGATAAAAATTCAAGAGAAAAGATTAGAAATAAGCAAAATTATGAATACATCGAATCCAGATATGAAAAAAGTTGAAGTTTTAAATGGAGAGATAGCAAATATCAGAGCTGCTCATATGACTAAAATGCAACAAAATATGATGAAAACAAATTAGTCTAATAGTTGAGATAAATAATATAGAAGCAATAAAAAGGCGGGGCGAACTCGTCTTTTTGTTGTATAATATATTGACGAAAAGTGATAGCAAATAGGGAGTGAAATTGATGAAAAGAAAGATACTTATTATAGAGGATGAAGAGAGTTTAGCAAATATAATTGGAAAAACTTTAATTAAAGAGAGATTTGAGATAAAGATAGTAACTAGAGGAGATGAGGCTTTAGAGGAGTTTTACTCTTTTTCACCATCACTAGTTCTTTTAGATATAAATTTACCTAAAAAAAATGGTTGGGAGATATGCAAAGAGATAAGACAGTTTTCAAAGATTCCAATAATTATAATGACAGCTCGTGATACAGAGTTAGATGAGATACATGGCTTAGAACTTGGAGCAGATGACTATATTACGAAACCCATAAGTACAAAGATAATTTTATTAAAAATAAAGAAACTTTTAAAAATGGAAAGTGATGAATTTTTCTATTTAGATGGATTAACTTTTGATTACAATAGATTTAAAGTTATTATAGATGAAGAAACGGAGATAATTTTAAGTAAAAGAGAAGCCTTACTTTTAGAATATTTTTTTAGAAATGAAAATATAATTTTAGGAAGAGAGACTTTATTAAACGAAGTTTGGGGATTTGAATTTAGTGGAGAGGAAAGAGCTGTTGATACTCTTGTGACTCGTCTTCGAAAAAAACTTGGAATCTATGGTGATTACATAAAATCAATAAGAGGAGTTGGATATGTTTTCAATCAAAATTAAAATGAATCTATTTCGAAAGATATTTGGATTTTCAATTTTTATAATACTTACAACTCTTTTGACAAATTATTTTTTTAATGCTATTTTCTTAGAAAAATTTTATACATATAGAAAAAAAGAGATGATGATGAGAGTTATAGAAACAGGTAAATATATATATGAAACTCAATCAGAGGATAACTATGAAAATTATGTTTATGATGTAAAAGAAGCGATGGGAATAGATATAGAGATTAAATCTCTGAAAAAAACTCACATGATGGGAAGCCATATGATGAGGCGAACTACAACTATTAATGAAGCAGTTTACAATAAATTTCAAATCCAAGAGTTTTTAGGAAATGATGCCAAAGTTTTGTATTATGCTGAGAAAATATCAGAAGAAAAACAGATGATTGTAAGAACATCTCTTTCGGTAATTCAATCTCACAGTCATGAGAGTAATATATTTAATATAGTTACAGCTTTAATAGCATCGTTGATCTCTTTGATTGCAGGAGTTATTTTTTCAAAGAGAATAACAAAAGATATAAGTTATTTAAAGGAGAAAGCTGATAAGATTTCAAAATTAGAATTCCCAGAAAATATAAGTATACCTAGAGAGGATGAAATTGGAGACTTAAGTAGAAATTTAGAGAAGATGTCAAATGAACTTTCAACTTCTATAAATAATTTGAAATCTTTTGTATCGAATGCTTCTCATGAATTAAGAACTCCAATATCAGTTATTTGTGCTCATGCCACAGCTCTTTTAGAAGAGGAGAATTTAGATATAAAAGAGAAAAGACGATACCACGAAATTATTTTAAAGGTTGGAAATGAGATGAAGGATTTGACAGAGAACCTGTTAACTCTTTCGAAGCTAGATAGCAGTGTTTTCAAAGTAAAAAAAGAAAAATTGGATTTAAATGAAATTTTAAATGACGCTTTAGAAAAATATGACATAATAGAACTTGAAAAAGATATAGAGATAAATGTTTCTGTTAAAACAAGCAATATCTTAGGTGATTCAAGACTATTAAAATTGATTTTTAACAACTTAATTCAGAATGCTTTAAAATATAGTAAAGTTGGAGGAAAGATAGAAATTTTTGAAAAAGATGAATTTTTATTTATTGAAAATAGCTTTGATGGAACAATTGAGATTGATAAAAAAAATTTATTTCAACCTTTTGCAAGAGGTAAAAATGCAGAGGAGTTCAAGTTTGATGGTATGGGATTGGGATTATCGATCGTTCAAAAGGCTTCTGATTTAGGAGATATTGAATATGATATAGTTATTGATAGGGAGATGTTTATAGTAAAACTGAAGATATTTAATGAAAAAAATTAATATAACTATTGGGAGAATGGTATATAATATAGTGAGTAAATAAATTTTTATTTGGAGGATGATTTTATGTTTAAGGTTAATACTGAAAAATGTATCGGATGTGAGCTGTGTACTAAGGATTGTTTTGTAAAAGATATTGAGATGGTGGAGGGAAAAGCTGAAATAAAAAATGTAAGATGTTTTAAATGTGGTCACTGCATAGCTGTTTGCCCTGTGGCAGCAATTTCTACAGATGAGTATGATATGAATGATGTAGTTGAGTATGATAAAGATAGTTTTACAATAGACCCAGATAATCTTTTAAACTTTATAAGATTTGAAAGAACAATTAGACATTTTAAAAATCAGGATGTAGAAAATGAAAAGATATTAAAAATAATAGAAGCTGGAAGATTTACTCAAACAGCAAGTAATGCACAAAATGTAAACTATGTTGTGGTGAAAGATAGTATTCAAGATGTTAGAAGAATTACTTTAGAAACTCTTAAAGCTATGGGGCATTATATTTTAGAAAATTCAACAAATCCTTTATATAAAAGATATGCGGCTATGTGGATAAAGATGCATGATGATTTTATTACAAATCCTGATGGAGAGGACAATTTATTCTTTAAAGCACCAGTGCTTATTATGGTTACATCAGAACATGCTCTTAATGCAGGATTGGCTTCTGCAAATATGAAACTTATGATAGATGCGTTGGGTCTAGGAACTGTATTTAGTGGTTTCTTAGTGAGAGCAGCAGAGGAAAATCCAGCAATAAAAGAGTTTTTAGGGATAGAAAAATCTCAGAACCTTGTGGCGTGCATGGTAGTGGGTTATCCAAATGTAAAGTATAGAAGAACTACTCCAAGAAAAAAACCAAATATAATTTGGAAATAGAGAGATTTAAAAAGGTTAAAAAAAGATCTTCAAATACAAGTATATTAATATACTTGTATTTTTTTATTCCCGATTAGAGAGTGGTTTTAAAAAATTACTCAAAAAATGAATATAATTTGTTCTACAAAAAATTTATTTTTAACCTTAAAATACTTTTGACAAATTATCGATTACTAACTAAACTAAAGCATATAATTGCAATCAATAAGAATTAAAATAGAACATAGTTGAATGAGTATTTAACTAGAAGATATTATGAATTAAATTTTAACGAACAAGTTAAAAATAAAATATATGTGGAGGTTTTAGAATGGGTCATCCTACAGTTTATCCTACAGGAGCTACAATTTATAATCCAGAGAAAGCGTGGAGCGGTTACACAGTATTTAATTTAATTGGTTTAGGAGCAATGTTGATTGATATGAATGGACGAGAGATTCGTCTATGGGAAGGATTACAAGGATTCCCAAATAAGATGTTTCCAAATGGACATATTTTAGGGAGTAGAGGAGAAAGAAGTCCAAAATTTGGAATGCAAGATCAAGTTGACTTAGTTGAGTTGGATTGGGATGGGAATATTGTTTGGAAGTTTGATGAGTATGAACATATAGAGGATGAGGGAGAGGCTCCAAGATGGATGGCTAGACAACATCATGACTATCAAAGAGAGGGAAATCCTGTTGGATACTATGTTCCAGGTATGGAACCAAAGATAGGTGGAGGAAAAACTTTAATTTTAGGTCATAAAAATATTAGAAATCCTAAGATATCTGATAAACTTTTACATGATGATGTTATTTATGAAGTTGATGAAAATAATAAAATTATTTGGGAGTGGGCATGCAACGAACACTTCGATGAATATGGATTCTCAGAAGAAGCAAAAAATGTTTTATTCAGAGATCCAAATTTAAGAGCAACATCTCCTGAAAAAGTTGGAGACTGGATGCATATTAACTCGATGTCTGTTTTAGGACCAAATAGATGGTATGATGAAGGAGATGAAAGATTCCATCCAGATAATATTATTTGGGATGCAAGAGAAACAAATATAATTGCAATAATAAGTAAAAAAACAGGAGAGCTAACTTGGAAAATAGGACCAGATTATAAAACAGAGGAGTTACAACACTTAGGGTGCATTATAGGGCAACACCATGCTCATATGATTCCAAGAGGTCTTCCTGGAGAAGGAAATATTTTAGTATTTGACAATGGAGGATGGGCTGGATATGGAGCACCAAACCCTGTTTCAAAGTTTGGAGAAAAAAATGCTAGAAGAGATTTCTCTAGAGTTCTAGAAATAGATCCAATAACATTGGAAATAGTTTGGCAGTATACACCGTTAGAAGCTGGATTTGTTGTACCATTAGATGCCTCAAGATTCTATAGTCCATTTATAAGTGGAGCTCAAAGATTAGAAAATGGAAATACTTTAATAACAGAGGGATCGAATGGTAGATTGATAGAGGTTACAGCAGACCACGAGATAGTTTGGGAGTATATAAATCCTAGATGGGATAAAGAGATTATGAATATGAATATGATTTATAGATCATATAGAGTTCCGTATGAGTGGGTTCCACAAGTTGAAAAGCCTGTAGAAACACCAATTGAAAGAATAGATGTTGCGAACTTTAGAGTCCCTGGAGCGGCTCCAAGTGGAACAGCAGTTAAAATAAAAGTTGAAGGTGTAATGCCTTATGTAAAAGCAGATGCACTTAGTACATGTGTTGCTGCTGGTGATGAAGTGAAACAAAAAATTAAACTGTTTGATATAAATGAAGATTTATTCCCTGGAATATCATCAGTAAAATTGAAAGAGGTTGTAGCTGAAGGAAAATCTGTTCTGGTGTTTGTAGGAGCGGAGAGATGTAGAAACTGTAGAGATTTACAGCCAATTTTGGAAGAGTTATTACCAGACTTTGAAGGACAATTTGAAAAGTACCACTTAGATGCTGATAAAGAGAAACCATACTTAGATGAGAATAAGATAAAATCAATTCCAACTTTAATGCTATATGAAAATGGAGAGTTAAAAGGAAGATTAATAGGTTCACATTCAATTGATGAGGTAGAGGAGTTCTTAGAGCAGTAATTTTTAATTTTAAGAAGGTTACCTTTAAACGGGTAACCTTTTTTATTAAGAGATAGGAGGCTTTTATGGAAAATGTTGCAAAGTTAGATGAGGTATTAGAGGAAAAAGGTTACGACAAAACGAAGGTGATAAAGTGGATTATTTCAATACTGATGATGTTTACTCCTATGTTGATACAGCTTAATGAAAACTATACTGGAAATATACGAACATTTTTTATGATTACAATTTTAGTTATTATGATTTGGGCTTTTGAGTTGATGCCATTAGCTGCACCAGCTTTGGTATTACCTATAGTTTATGTGAGTTTTGGATTGGCAACTCCAGCTCAAGCTTTTTCGCCTTGGACTACAGAGATGCCGTGGTTATTTATAGGTGGAATGATAATTTCAAATGTTTTTGATAGAACTGGATTGATGAAAAGGATGGCGATAACTGCTATAAAAATTGCTGGTGGAACATATCGTGGAATTTTATTAGGATTTCTAATTGTTGGATTAATATTATGTATAATTATACCAAGCACCGCGGCAAGAACGACATTATTTTTACCAATAGCTTATGGAATTATTACTGCTTTGGGATTGAAGAAGAATACTAAAGAGGCAATTGCAATAATGGCTACTAGCTCGTTTATGGCACTAACACCTTGGACAATAGTTGATGGAATAAATTTGATTGCATATTCAATTGCTAAAAATTTTGGTGTAAATTTAAGTTGGGTTGCTTATATGAAAGAAATGGGATTAATGACATTTATTTTATCTTGTGTATATATAGGTGCAGTTTTATTTTTCTATAGAGGAAATGCAGAGATTTTCAGAAAAGAAAATAACTTTAAAACAAAAGATTATTTTGAAAAAGAGTATTCAAAATTAGGAAAAATAACTACAAGTGAGAAAAAAGTTATGTTGGTTTTAGGAGTTATGGTAACTATACTTTGTACAAGCAGTATTCATAATGTATCTGCAGGTTGGGTATTTGCAATTGGAGCATTTTGCTTCTATCTTCCTGGAATCAATGTTGCAGATGAAAAAGATATAAAAAGTGTTAATATGGCAATGATAATATTAATGACAGGAGCTATGACAATTGGAGCTGTATCTATGGCAACAGGAACAGGAGCTTTTATTGGTAGAATATTGACTCCGTTTTTAAAAGGAAGCAGCTTTGAGATAGTTTCTGTAAGTTGGTTAATAGGTGTAATTGTTAACTTCTTACTAACTCCTTTAGCTGCAGCGAGTGCTCTAACTCAACCTCTTGTGGAAGCAGCTATCGAGAATGGGATATCTCCAACAGTTATACTGAATTCATATGCAGTAGGATTAGAGCAAATAATATTCCCGTATGAATATGTCTTACCATTGATGATGTTTAGTTATGGAATAATGACTCTAAAAGAGTTTGTAAAAATTTATTTATTGAAAATGATACTAAGTTTACTATTTTTACTAGTTGTATGTGTTCCTTACTGGGGAATACTAGGATTACTTTAAATACTGGAGGATATTATGGAAAAAATTTATGATTTAGTGATAGTTGGGGCTGGACCAGCAGGATTAGCAGCAGGAGTTTATGGAGCTAGAGCCAAAATGAAAACTTTGATATTGGAAAAAGGAACTATAGGAGGGATGGCAGCAAAAACAACCGAGATTGTAAATTATCCAGGAATACCTAAAACTTCGGGAGAAAATTTAGGGGAGGTAATGTCCAAGCATGCAGAAGGACTAGGAGCGACAATTATAAGGGATAGTATAAGAAGTGTCGAACTTGATGGAGAGATAAAAATTCTTAAGAGTAGAAGAAAAGAGTATCGAGCTAAAAGTGTGATTTTTGCTACAGGAACAAAGCCAAGAGTTTTAGGGATTCCTGGTGAAGTAGATTTCAAAGGAAGAGGAGTGGCATACTGTGCAACTTGTGATGCGGAATTTTTCTCTAATCAAGAGGTTGTAGTTGTAGGAAGTGGAGATCAGGCTATCGAAGAAGGGATGTTTATATCTAAGTATGCCTCTAAGGTAAAAGTTATAGTTTTACATGATGAGGGAGTTTTAGATTGTAATAGACTCAGTGCAGAGGAGGCTTTGAAAAATCCTAAGATGGAGTTTATTTGGAATTCAACTTTAGATGAGATTGATGGAGATGAATCGGTAGATAGTGTGACTGTAAAAAATTTAAAGAGTGGAGAGCTTACTAAAATATTTTGCAAAGGGGTATTCTTCTTTGTTGGGATGATACCTAATACAGAGTTTTTAGAAGAGAGTGAAATTGAATTAGATAAAAGAGGACATATAGAGTGTGATAAACTTTTAAACTCATCAGTTTCAGGGGTTTTTGTTGCTGGTGATGTGAGAGATAAATATTTGAAACAAGTTATAACAGCCGCGGCAGATGGTGCAGTAGCAGCAGTGGCAGCAGAAAAATATTTAGAAGAGATGGAGATATATTTTAATAGAATAAAGGATAAAGAGGTTGCTATAGGATTTTGGAACTCTTTAGACAGCGAAGGCCTAAAATATCTATCTGAACAAGAGAAAATTGTAAAAGAGTCTGGAGTGCGAGATTTTATATATGTTGATGTTAGAAAAAATCGATATCTAGCTAAATTTTTCAATAAAGAAAATATAGATAAAGCAGAAATCTTTGTAAATAAATTAAATTGATTAAGAATAAAAAGAGACTCAATTCTAAAAAATTGAGTCTTTTTTATTATATGAAAGATTTATTTAAATCAATTTTCAGTTTATTTTTAATCTCTGAAGTTGTAAAAGCAGCTTCAACAGAAGTTAGATATATATTTTTATAAATTTCAAAATCCATATTGAAGTTATCTTTAGAAACAAGAATCTCATTAGTTAAAGTAGTATTAGAAACAGTTCTATTATCAGTATTTATTGTTACATTTATTCCATCTTTATAGAAATCTAAAAGAGGATGATTTTCAAAATTCTCAACAGCTTTAGTTTGAACATTGCTCGTAGGACACATCTCTAATGTAATTCCATTTTCTTTTACGATATCATAAGCAGCTTTACAATTTTTTATGTGGATTCCATGACCAATTCTCTCAGCATGTAGCATTTGAACAGCATCTAAAACATTCTCTCCAATTCCAGTTTCACCAGCATGTATAGTAACTTTATAACCATACTCTCTTCCAAGTTCGAATGGCTTTATAAATCTTTCACAAAAACCTTTTTCTTCACTTGCACAAAGATCTATAGCCACAACACCATTGCCTAAAAATCTTCTTCCAGCTTCAATAACATCGTAGATAGTTTCAGCAGACATATGTCTTAGGAATGATAAGATAAGATTTCCTTTTATATCGTATATCTCTTCAGCTTTTTTAATTCCTTTAACAACACTCTCTAAAATCTCTTCAACAGAAAGCCCCTTATTTATATGAAGTAATGGAGCAAATCTAATCTCAATATATTTTATATTTTCTTTAGCAGAATCTTCCATAAGTTCAAAAGTGACTCTTTCTAAGCTCTCCTTAGATTGCATAATAGCAACAGGAATTTGGAACTTTTCTAAATACTCATCAAGAGATGTACATTCCATAGGAGCAACCATAATATTTCTAATAGTTTCTATATCATAACTTGGCAGTTTAACATTTTCAATTTTTGATAACTCAATAATAGTTTCAGGTCTTACACTTCCATCAAGATGACAGTGTAACTCGATTTTTGGTAATTTGCTTAAATTCATATTTTTTCTCCTTCTAAATAAAAAATTATAAAAAAAATCCTGCACACGAAGAAAATATGACAATGATAGACATATCTTCTTCGTAAGCAGGAATTATGGTTCCGTGGTAGAGACCCCTATACCAGATTAATAGGGTTATACGAAGTTGTTTATTTAATTTTTATATATTTAAAAAATATATTTCAATTATTATATATTAAATAATAATGTCTGTCAATAAAAAATATTTAACTAAAAAAGTTAAGTATAAAAAATAGAAGTTTTTTTACTAAAGTAAAAAAAGAAAAATACTTTTTTAATAAAAAATGTTTATTTTTCTATTTTTTATTTTATAATACGTACATAAATATTTTTTTAAAAAACTTTTGGACAGCTGTCCAAAAAGAAAGGCGCAATATGAAAAAAGAAAATTTGAAAATAGATAGTACAGAGATAGCTAAATTAGCAGGAGTTTCAAGAAGTACAGTTTCGAGAGTTTTAAATAATCATCCAAATGTGAGTGTTAAGAATCGACAAAAAATCTTAAAAATAATCGATGAATACAATTATATTCCAAATTTAAATGCTCAGACATTGGCAGGGAAAAAAAATAGTGTAATTGGAGTTTTTATATATGAACCTAATATGAATTCTGAAACTACAAGCATGGATACAGCATACTTTATGGATTTTACAGATACGGTTGTAAAAGAAGCTTTTTTAGAAAATCATCAAATTTTAGTAGACTATGTAAAAGATTTTAATGATGAAAAGAGAATAGAAGCTTTTTTTAAGAATGGAAATGTCTCAAGTGGAATATTCATTGGTTTTTTAAGAGATAATATGTTTTTAGAAAAAATGATAAAAAGTGAATACAAAGTTGTGGTAGTAGACTACGCCAAAGAAATTAACAATATGGCTCAGAAAACTTTATATATAAATACAGATGATTATGGTGGAGCCTCTTCTATTATGGAGAAGATTTTAGAAAAAAATTTAAAACGACCACTTATATTTCTAGGAGATTTAAATAAACTTTCTGGATTTGAAAGAAAAAGAGCGTATGAAGATAGTTTAAAAAAGAAAAAAATAGATATCGATAAAAATCTAATTTTAAAATCAGATTATTGTAGAGGAAATGCTTATAGCGATATGGTTCAAATATTAAAAAATAATATAGAATTTGATGCTATTTTTTCATCAAGTGATAATATGCTATTTGGAATCGTGAAAGCTTTGAAAGAGTTTGAAGTGGATTATAAAAAATTAGAGATTTGGGGATTCGATAATTTGAAATATACAGTTCCAATGGGATTTAAAACGGTGTCACCAATGTTAAAAGAAACAGCTAAGAAAAGTATCGAATTCTTAGTTTCTGAGTTTGTAGAAACAAGAGTTGAATATACAAAGACAAAATTAATAGAAAGTATGATGGATTATTTTGAAGATTAAATTTTTTTAAAATTTTAAAATAAATATACGGGGAGTGTGACTTTATGTTAATGTTTTTATCTTTTATTTTCTTTACAGCTTTAGTTGCTATATTAACTTATTATAAAACTAAAGGAGATACATTAGACACAAATGACGGTTATTTTTTAGGTGGAAGAAGTTTAACAGCTGGATTTATAGCGGGGTCTCTAATGCTAACAAATCTTAGTCCAGCAAATTTTGCGGGAATGAGTGCACAATCTTATACTCATAACATGTCTGTTATGGGATGGGAAGTTTGTTCAGGAATAACTTTGGTACTTGTTGCAATGTTTTTAGTTCCTAGATACTTAAAAGGTGGTCTTACAACAATTCCAGAATTTTTAGAAGATCGTTTTGATCCAGGAGTTAGAAAATTTGTAACATATCTATTTTTAATCAGTTATGTTTTAAACGGATTACCACCTACACTTTATGCAGGAGCATTAGTTATGAGTCAACTGTTTGATATATCTGGAGTTTTAGGTGTTTCTTATACAGCTGGAATCTGGATAACAGTTTGGGCTATTGGAATTATAGGTGCAATCTATGCGATTTTTGGAGGGTTAAAAGCAGTAGCATTTTCAG
Organism: Cetobacterium sp. ZOR0034; assembly: GCF_000799075.1. Classification (NCBI taxonomy): domain Bacteria; kingdom Fusobacteriati; phylum Fusobacteriota; class Fusobacteriia; order Fusobacteriales; family Fusobacteriaceae; genus Cetobacterium; species Cetobacterium sp. ZOR0034. Next base: position 74,714 of record NZ_JTLI01000029.1, on the reverse strand, counting down.
ATACTTTAAATGGAATAGGACTTGTAATTGGGGGATTATCAGTACCTTATTTCGGTTTTAAATTTATAGGAGATGGTTCATTTACTAGAGGAATTGGAGAATTAGTTTTAGCACATCCAGAAAAATTTGATGCTATCGGTTCAAATTCAGATCCAATTCCATTTACAACCCTTTTCACAGGAATGCTTTTAGTTAATCTATATTATTGGGGAACAGATCAAGGAATTATGCAAAGAGCTTTGGCTGCTAAAAATTTAAAAGAAGGTCAAAAAGGAGTTATGTTAGCAGGGCTACTAAAAATATTTACTCCTATAATTGTAATAATTCCAGGAATTATAGCCTATCATATTTATGGTGCAAATTTTGCTGAACCTGATTTAATGTACTCTCATCTGATTAAAGGTTTAATGCCAAAATATTTTGTAGGATTCTTTGCAGCGGTAATGTTTGGAGCTGTTCTAAGTAGTTATAACAGTACTTTAAACAGTGCTTCTACACTATTCTGTATAAATGTTTATAAACCAATTTTTGGAAAAAATAAAACAGATGCTCAAATAGTAAATAAAGGAAAAATATTTGGATTTGTTATAGCATTGACATCTTTATTTACAGCACCTCTAATAATGAAGGCACCACAAGGATTATTTCAGTATCTACAAATTGTAAATGGATTTTTCAATGTACCAATATTTACAATAATTTTTATTGGATATACAACAAAATATGTACCAGCAATAGCTGCAAAAATTTCACTGGCATTTTTCGTTTCATCATATGCATTCCTTCAACTAGTAGTTAAGCCAGATTTACATTTTTTACATCAGTCGGCAATACTGTTTGTTATAAGTTGTGGAATTATGTTAATTATAGGAAAGTTGAAGCCTAGAAAAACTCCATACGTTTTAGTAAATAAAAATATTGTTGAAGTAACTCCGTGGGAGTATCAATACGAAGCTGGAACTATAATTGTATCTGTTATGTTATCGTTCTATGTTATTTTCTCAAAATATGGATTGGTTACACTGAACTTTATGGGATTACAAAAAAATCTAGGTATATTGTGGACAGTTACAGCCTTAGTAGTTATAACAATTAGAAAATATAGACAAAAATTAAAAGTAGAAAAAGCAGTAGAAGCTTAGGGAGGAAAAATGCATATACTTATAAATGAAAAAAAATTAGAGTTTCACCTTTGTAATGAGAATATCAGTTATATTTTAAAAGTTTTAGATGATGGAACTTTAGGACATCTTTATTTTGGAAAAAAAATAAAACATAGAGACTCATATGAACACTTAGTTCAAATAACTTCGGCGGAGGTTCCGGTTACTCCAAACGCTTTAGATGAGAAAAGAGGGTTTTGTAAAGATATCTTGCTACAAGAGTATCCGAGTTATGGAAATGGGGACTATAGAGAACCTGCAATTGTAGTTTTACAAGAAAATGGAAGTAGAGTTACAGATTTTACTTATCATTCATATGAAATAGTTGAAGGAAAAGAAAATCTAAAAAATCTTCCAAATACATATATTGAAAATTCAAATGAAGCTAAAACTTTAAAAATATATTTAAAAGATGAACTTATAGGAGCAACTCTAACTTTAAGTTATACTATATTTAGAGATTATGATGTTATTACAAGAAATGCTCACATAAAAAATGAATCGGATGAAAAGTTGGTTTTAGAAAGATTTTTAAGTGCATCTTTAGATTTTAAAGAACCTGATTTTCAAATTGTACATCTTTCGGGAGCTTGGTCAAGAGAGAGACACGTTGAGATAAGTGAAATAAACCAAAACAAATTTGTAATAGATAGTAAAAGAGGAACAAGTAGTGTAAATAGCAATCCATTTATAGCTTTAAAAAGAAAAGAAACTACAGAGTTTTCAGGAGAAGTTTATGGTTTCAACTTAGTTTATAGTGGAAATCATATTGAGATGGTTGAAAAAAATCAGTACGACAAACTTAGAGTTTCAATTGGTATGAATCCATTTAATTTTAATTGGACATTATTAAAAAATGATGAATTCCAATCTCCAGAAGTTGTAATGAGTTACTCAAATACTGGTATGAACGGACTTAGCTTAAACTATCATAGACTTTATAGAGAAAGATTAGCTAGAGGAGTTTGGAGAGATAAGGTTAGACCAGTGTTACTTAATAACTGGGAGGCTACATATTTTGATTTCAATGAGGAGAAAATTTTAGATATAGCTAAAAAAGCAAAAGAGTTAGGTGTTGAACTGTTTGTTTTAGATGATGGATGGTTTGGAGCTAGAAATCATGACAAAGCTGGGTTGGGAGATTGGTGGAGTAATCTAGAAAAAATTCCTAGTGGTGTTGAGGGATTATCGAAAAAAGTTGAAGAGATGGGGATTAAATTTGGTCTTTGGTTTGAGCCTGAAATGGTAAATAAAGATAGTGAACTTTATAGAAATCATCCAAATTGGATTTTAAGAGCTCCAAATAGAAAAAATACTCCAAGTAGAAATCAGCATACTTTGGATTTAGGAAGAGAGGATGTTCGTGAATATCTTTATGAAAAAATATCTAAAATATTGAGAGAATCAAAAATATCATATGTGAAATGGGATATGAATAGACCGATGACTGAAGTTTGGTCAGAAGTTATAGATTCTACAAAACAAGGAGAGGTTTTCCATAGATATATTTTAGGTCTTTACGAGCTTTTAGAAAAGTTAACAACAGAGTTTCCAGAAGTTTTATTTGAATCTTGTGCAAGTGGCGGAAATAGATTTGATCCAGGGATGTTATATTATATGCCACAAACTTGGACGAGTGATGATACAGATGCAGTTGAAAGAATTAAGATTCAATACGGAACATCACTTTGTTATCCAGTAGTTTCTATGGGAGCTCATGTGTCGGCAGTTCCAAATCATCAAACAAATAGAGTAACACCTATAAAAACACGTGGGAATGTCGCTATTTTTGGAGCTTTTGGATATGAGCTAGATTTGAATAAGATAACTGATGAAGAGAAAGAGATTGTTAAAAAACAGATAGAATTTTTCAAAGAAAATAGAGAATTAATTCAATTTGGAGATTTTTATAGATTGGTTTCTCCATTTGAGAAAAAATTAAATGATGCAGCATGGATGGTTGTTAGCAAGGATAAAAAAGAAGCGCTAGTAGCAAAATATAAAATCTTATCAGTTCCTAATGCCGGGTATGAATCACTGATATTGAGTGGATTAAATGAAGATTATCTATATTCAGTGGAAAGTTTGCAAGTTCAAGGAAAGTCATACTATGGTGATGAGCTTCAAAATAGTGGAGTTATATTTAAAGAGCCTTCATTCTCTGATTTAGGGAATTTACAAGTTGAAGGAGAGTTAGATAGCTTAATTGGAGATTTTAAAAGTTGCTTAATTAAATTAAAAGCTATTTAAGGAGAAAAAAATGATAGATATATTAGGATATTGTGCAGCTTTTTTAACAACAGTTTCATTTTTACCTCAAGCTATAAAAACTATAAAGACAAAAGATACAAGTGGAATCTCACTTTTGATGTATATAATGTTTACAGTAGGAGTTTTTGCTTGGTTAATCTATGGAACTTTTAGAAAAGATATCCCAGTTATTATAGGAAATGCTGTGACATTGTCATTTGCAATAACTATTTTAAAAATGAAAATTAAATATAAATAGGAGATAAAAAACCCACTAGCGAATTAAAAATCTACTAGTGGGATTTTTTATTTATCTAAAATCTTCTTGGCTTCAACAAATCTTTGGAAAGCAGTGAATAAAACGATTCCAGTGAATAGATTTATTATAAGTCCACTTTTTTCTCTTAATAAAATCATAGCGGATAGCATAATAAAGCCTTCAGTTCTTTCAGCCAATCCAGCTTGATAATAAAATGTTTTTTCACCTTTGTTTTGAGCTAAAGGTCCTGTTGTTAAAAAGATTGTCATAGAAATAATTATACTGATTGCCAGTAAAAGGGAGATAAAGCTAAATTGAGGATATTTATATGCTACCCCAATTATAACAGACCCTTCAACAACTCTATCAAAAGTTATATCCATAACAGTACCAAAAGCTGTAGATGACTTTGTTTTACGAGCTATTGTTCCGTCAACAGCATCAAGATAGCCTGATAACCATAACATGATAATAGCTAAGATATTCTTATCTATCAGGGTAAAAATTCCACTTGAAATTCCAATGATAGCAGCTAAAATTGTTACAAAGTTCGCACTTAACTTCAATTTTATAGCTAAATTTGCGGCTACTTCAATAAGTGGTTGAATATATTTTCTACAGTGTGTATCTAACATTAGTTTATTCTCCTTTGATTAAGATTTCATTATTTTTATTATATAAAAAACAGATGAAATCTCCAATTTTTTCCTTTGGTTCCTTTTCTTGTATGAAATAGAGCCTTATATCTCTAATTAAAATAATGAGACAATATTTTCCTAATCCAAACTGGATATCTTCAATGATTCCAGTAAAATTAGAGTTTTGAACAATACATAGATCGTTTCCTCTAAAAGCGATAAAATCAAAATTTTCATCTCTCGGTCCAAAAATTACTTCAAAATCTTTTTTAGAAAGTATATTTTCTATTCCAAGAAGTTTAGCGGTATATAGTGTTTTAGGGGTGTAATATAAAGCTTGAGGAGTATCAAACTCTAAAAGTTCTCCATCAGACATTATAGCAATTCTATCCGCTAAAAAGAAAGCTTCATCTCTATCATGAGTTACAAAAATAGTACTAATTTTATATTTTTTATGAAGAGATTTAACTAATTTTTGCATTCGTTCTCTTAAATTAAAATCTAATGCAGAGAATGGCTCATCCATTAAAAGAAGTTTTGGTTTTGTCACGAGAGCTCTAGCTATAGAAACTCTTTGCTTTTCTCCTCCACTTAACTCATTTGGAAATCTTTTCTCTTTTCCCGTTAGCTCCATTTCAGAAATTGCTTCGAAAACTCTTTTTTCTATTTCAGATTTATTTATTTTTTTTATTTTCAAGCCAAACGCAATGTTATCAAATACATTTAAGTGTGGAAGAAGCAATGAATCTTGAAAAACCATACTAATCTCTCCATTTTTTATGGTATGAGATGGGTTCTTACCCTCTATTTTAATCTCTCCAGTAAAATCTTCATCTAAACCAGCTATTAAATTTAAAAGAGTTGATTTTCCCGAACCCGATTGTCCCAATATACCAATAAACTCGCCTGAGGTTATTGATAAATTTATATTTTTTAAAAGAAATCCTGAAAATGTTTTAGATACATTGTTTATTTGAATCATGTAAATCTCTCTTTCTGTATATATTTTTGGTAAAACTATTTAGTAAAAATAGTAAGAGGTATGTAAAAATAATATAAATAACACTGTAAACGGTTCCGTTGGTTATTCCACCATCTACTAGATATGGCATCATTAAAATCGGAAGAGTGATAACTCTTCCACCTCCTATTATAAATGTGATAAGATACTGTGCTAAAGAAACAACTATAGTTAGCGAAACTCCAACTAAAAACGAGGGATATATTAAAGGCAACGTAATCTTAAAAAAGATTTGTATAGGATTAGCTCCTAAAATTTTTCCGAGATTTAAATAATCTTTATTTATTGTAAGATATCCCGATTTCATACTTAGAATATAGTAGGGAATAGTTGCAACACTGTGTACAATAGAAACTCCAAGAACACTATCAATCAAATTTAATTTTATAAAAGAAAATTGTAGTCCCATCGTACTTACCATAACAGGAATTATAAGAGGAAGAGCTATCAGAATCATCAGTAAAAAATTTAGTTTAGATTTTTCTCTTACTAAAAAAGCTGCAACGGGAGTTCCTATTATAAAATTAATGAGTACAGTTATAAAAAGAATCGTTGTGGTAGTGATTAAACTTTCATAAGTACTCCATGAATTTAAAACGTATATCCACATTTTAAAATTCAGACTTTTAAAAAATATGCCCATAAATGGCAATAGAAAAAATAAGCAGATTATAAAATATGTTAAATTCAAAATATATTTTTTCATGATTACCACTCTCTATCTTCAAATTTTGTAAAATATTTAAAAATGAAATATATAGCTCCAGCAAAAATTAAACTTATACAAGAGATTAATATATTTAAAACCATTATTTTACCTCTCAAATCCAAACTTCCTTTTGCATACATATCGAAGACCAATACTGATAAAACTCTTGGATGAGTTACTCCTAAAATATAGGGAGTTTCAAATGATGCAAAGAGATAGCTTAAAACTATAAAGAAACTAACTCCTAAGTTTGGTAAAATTAAAGGTAATATTATTTTTTTAAAAAACTTTAAGTTACTTAAGTTATAGATTTTACCTAAAGAATCCCATTTCTTTTCAACTCTAAACATTATTGGAAGAGCCATCATGGTCATAAAAGGTAAGGTTTTCCAGATATATGTAAGAATTATACTAATACCATATTTCTCATTTGTTAGAATTGGAAATTGGTTACTCGATAAGATTCCAAATTTAAGAAAAAGATTATGAAGAATCCCGTTTTTCATAAATACGAGTAAAATACCATAGGCACTTACAAGATAAGGAATAAAAGTTGGAGATTCAACAATCTTTTGAAATAGTTTTATATGAGAATAATTCTTTCTTTTTCCTAAAAATATTAGAAACAACAAAACTACTGTTAAAGTAATTGAAATAAAAGCAGATATTGTATTTATTTTTATTGTGTAAATAAAACTCTCATAAACTTCTTTTGAGCTTAAAATTTCACGATAAAAATCTAAAGTAAAGTAGGAAGGACTTAGAATTCTGTTAAATCCAATAGAGGTCATAAAAACGTAGTATAAGCCATATAAAAAAAATACTGAAATATATATTAAAAAAGGAGTTATAAATATATACTTTTTAATTTTTACCAACGTATTCTAACCAACCTTTGTCTATAATCTCTAACTTTTCAGGAGTTAACTCCATCACTCTTTTCTCTGCAAGCTCCTCTGATGATGGGATTTTATCACTTTTATTTAATAAAATAAACTTTTGAACAGCTTCAGTCGGTAGTTTTTTCATATCTAAAATTGTAAAGTCACCCCAATTTTTAGGATCTTGTTTAAGCAGTTGTATCTCTGGTGAAACCAGTTCATTTATAACTTTTAAGGCAGCATTTTTATTAGCAGAGTTTTCTGGAATCGCTAAGTAGTGATTATTAAAAAGAGTTCCTTTATCTAGTAGGAAACTTTTTGACGTTACGGGGTAATCCCCAGATTCAATTTTTGAATTAACCTTATTAATTGTATATCCCATCGTGATATCAACTTCACCAGCTGAATATAATAAATCTAATTTTCCTTCTGACTCTGGATATGTTTCACCTTTTCTCCAAAGATATGGTTCTATCTCATTTAAAAAATTCCAAACAATATTTAAGTTAGCTTTAAGTTCATCAGTAGTCATTTTTGAAATCTCATCATATCCAAGAATATCGATAGCGATATTTCTTACAAAAGCACTACCAGTAAAATTAGAGGTATTTGGATATGTAAATTTTTCAGGATTATTTTTTACATACTGAGATAAAGTCATCCAATTACTGAAAGGAATCTCTCCTTTGGCTGTATTATAGATAAAGTTGAACTGAGCTTCTCCAAAAGGAACCTCTAATCCATCAATAGTTTCACCAAAATCTTTAACTGTTGTGCTTTCTTTTATTATGTTTTTATTATCAATTTTAGCTAAAATATTTTTTTCAAGAACCTCAGCATCTTTTAAGGCTTTAAAGTTTTCACCATTAACCCATAAAACATCGATAGTTCCATTTTTTTTACCAGCTTGTTTTTCTATTATAAGTTTATTTACAACATCTTTAATATCAACAATTGGAACTCTTTTTAAAGTAATATTTTCTTTTTTTGAAATTGCTGGAATAACAATGTCATCCATAAAGGTGTTAATCTCTTTTGAGCCACCCCACATATATATGTTAACTTCATTGTTTTCTTTTTTTCCACATCCTATAACAATCCCAATCAAGAGAATAGGAAGTAGTGGTTTAATAATTTTCTTTAACATAGAATCTCCTATCTGTTTTTTATTTTATTTTGAATAATTTTAGTAATAATAGTCAGAGCTAAAAATATTAGCGATGCGATTAAAGATATTTTAGCTGCATCTTTTGTATTTCCAGCAGATATAGCTCCAGCAAGTAAGACGAAAACTGAAGTTCCGGGTAAAATAAATATTATAGAAAAGATAGTATATTTAAAAAAACTGATAGAGGTTAATCCGTAAAGATAGTTTTGAATTCCAAAAGGAAATATAGGCAATAATCTCGTTACTGCAAGAATAAATGGACCATCTTTTTTAACTCCTTCATTTATTTTTTTAAAAATCTGTAGATTTGAAAACTTTCGTTCAATGAAATCTTTAGCAATATATCTAGCTATTAAAAATGAAGACATCATTCCAAAACTAGCTCCAATCATAGTATAAATAATTCCATAAACTGGTCCAAATAGTACTCCACCTGCCAAACTAAGAGGAAGAGTTGATATTGTTGTAACAGTTACAATACAGTAAAGTAATATGTAACTTAAAGGAGCTAAGATTCCAAAACTTTCTATTAATGTTTTTAATTGCTCTTTATCTTTTATATATTTCACTCCATCATATTTAAAGAATAGAAAGAAGAGAAAAGCTATAAAGATTAGAATGAACAATTTTACTATTCTTTTTTTGTTATTTTTCAAGATTCACCTCCAAGTAGATTATGGTAAATAGCTTTTTAAATGATCTATATAAGCTTTTTTAGACAGGTTTCTTATATAGTAAGTATATGTAGGGTAAGCTTGAATAGATTTCATAGCTTTATAAAACTTAATTTTATTTCCAATCATGAGTTGTAAAAAGCCAATAAGTTCTCCAGCTCTTTCACCTATGCATGTAGCTCCTACAATATTAAATTTATTGTCACAAATAACCTTTAAATAGAAATTTTTTTCAAACGTGATTAAACTTCTATCATTATTTTCATCCAAATTGTATGTATATATTTTTTTATATTTAGTTTTAGCTTCATCTTCACTCAGTCCAACTTTAGAAACCTCAGTTTCACCAAATATTGTCCAAGGAATATTAGAATAATTTATCGATTTCATAATATAAGGGAACAGAAGATTTCTGACAACTGTTTCACCGTGATATCCAGCTACGTGTGAAAATTTAAGAGGTGATGCTACATCTCCAATAGAGAATATATTTTTAGATGATGTTCTCATATATTTGTCAACAACAATGCCTTTATTGTTGAACTCAATACCAGCTTTTTCTAAATTTAAATCTTTTAAATTAGGAACTCTTCCAGTAGATATAAAAACTTTTTCAGTTTCAAAATTTTTGTGATTTGTTTTTATTAAAACTTTTTTATTGGATTCATCAAAAGATAAAATCTCTATCTCTTCACAGTTTAAGAATAAATCAATACCCTCTTCTTTTAATCGTTTAGAATAGAACTCTCTAATTTCGTCTTCCATATTAGGAAGAAAAAGGTTAGATTTTTCTAAAATTGTGACATCTATTCCAAGTTTTTTAAGAGGAAAAGCTAGTTCTAAAGAGATTATCCCAGCTCCAATCATAATCATACTACTGTAATCATCTTTTATATAGAAAAAATTTTGGTTTGTTAAGTAATCAATTTTTTCTAATCCTTTTATATTTGGAATAAAAGGAGAACTTCCAGTAGAGATTACAATATTTTTTCCTTTGTATATAGTGTCGTTTACAATAATACTATTTTTATCTACAAAACTTCCTTTACCAATAACTAAGTCTATATTTTTGAAGTTAGAGATATGTGGTAATTCACTGTCACCAACTTTATGTATATTTTTAAGAGTTTTCTCTAAAACCTCTTTTAGATTTTTAGAAGTTTTAGTCGCAGAGATAAAGCTTTTAGAAGCGATACAGCCACTCCAAGTACACTCTCCACCAAGATTTTCTTTTTCAATAAGAAGAACTTTTTTTCCAGCAGATGCAAGTCCAATAGAAGTTGTAAGTCCACCTGCTCCACCGCCTAAAACAATTGTATGGTACATAAAAAAACCTCCTTAAAATATGATGACAATTATAGTATAATATATAATGTAACATATTAATTACACTATATCAATCAGTTACAAAAAAGTTACTAGTTATTTTGATGAAAATAAAGATATAGATAGAGGAGAATTCATGTCAAATAAAATTATGGAATCAAAAATGAAATATATAGCTGATAACTGTTTAGCAACTTCTGGAAAAAAATCTAGTTGTAAACTTTGTATGAAAGAGTGTCCGATGATGTATAGGTATACTGAAAGCCCGAAAGAGTTATTCAGTGAATATCTAGAAAAAGGATATAAAAATATGGATTCAAAGATAGCTTTTTCTTGTAATCTTTGTGATCAATGTAAATTAGTTTGTCCGAAAAAATTAGATTTAAAATCTAGTTTTCAAGATTTAAGAGATGAGTATACTAAAGATAATAGTGGAAAATCGCCTTTAAAAGGTCATAAAGGTGTACAAGTTCATCAATATTTAGGAGAGACTAAATTTTTTAGTAAAGATATTGATCCACAGAAAGAAAATGTAAAATATCTATTTTTTCCAGGGTGTTCTTTATCATCTTACACTCCTTCAGGGGTTAAAAGCATATTAAATCATCTGAATGATAGATTAGATAACAGTGTTCAATCGATGTTAGCATGTTGTGGTAAACCAACTAGAGATATTGGAGAGGCAGAGTTATTTTCTAAAAAATTTGAAAAATTAGAAAAACAATTTAAAGAAAAAAATGTAGAAAAAATAGTTGTTGCATGTCAATCATGTTATAAGATGTTTAAGAAAGATTTAGATATAGAAATAATATCTTTGTGGGAGCTACTACCAGAAATAGGATTGCCTGAAGAAAAAATCAATATAGGAATCGGATCTGATCTTAAATTTAATATTCATGATTCATGTCCAACTAGATTTGAGAAGTCCATTCAAGATGGAGTTAGGTGGATTGTGAATGAGTTGGGATATGAATATGAGGAGTTTGAATACTCGAAGGAGAAAACAAGATGCTGTGGACTCGGAGGAATGGTAGCTACGGTTGCTTCAGAGATAAGTGAAGAGGTTAGGAAAAAAAGAGCAGAAAGCAGTAGCACAGGAAATATTTTGACATATTGTGCTGGATGTAGAGAGGCTTTAGAAGTTGGAGAAACAAAAACGCTTCATATAGTTGATTTAATATTTGGAGAGCAGCACAATAAGAGAGATTTGAAAAAGAAAAATTCTAATTCTTTAAATGCATGGCTAAATAGATATAAAACTAAAATAAAATTAAAAAAATAATAAAAAAATCCACTGATTTATCATAAAATTAGTGGATTTTTTATTAATTAATTATTGTTATAAAAAGCTAACGAACCTGTTGCAGAAAAATATTTTGTATCTAAGTTCTTGTTGTTATTATCTTGAGTTGTATATTTCATTAAAGTACCAGTAGCTGGAACTGAATATGTTTTTTCTGTGCTGTATGCCATTAAAGATAAAGTAAGAATAGAAGTTGCTAGTAATATTTTCATTATATGCCTCCTTTTTATTACTTTTTTAAATTTGTAATGATTTCATTTATGGATAAATTATAAACTGTTAAATGAAAAAAAGCAAGTTTTTTTTGAAAAGTTTAAAAATTTTTTAATAAAAAAATCTGCTGATAAATTATCAACAGATTTTATATAAATTTATATAATTTTAGTCGTCCAATCTTCAACGTTCCAAATTTCAGTAGCAACGTCCATATAGAATTCTGGTTCGTGACTTACCATTAAAACAGTTCCATTAAACTCTTTTATTGCTCTTTTAAGTTCCTCTTTAGCATCAATATCTAAGTGATTTGTAGGCTCATCTAGAACTAAGAAGTTTATTTCACGGTTCATGATTTTAGCAAGTCTAACTTTTGCATTTTCTCCTCCAGAAAGAACACGCATTTGACTTGTGATATGGTCGGTAGTTAATCCACATCTAGCAAGAGCAGCTCTAACTTCTGCATTTGTAAGTCCAGGGAACTCATTCCAGAACTCATCTAGAGCAGTTGTTGTTGAACTTTCCTCTTCTTGTTTGAAGTATCCAACTTCTAAGAATTGTCCATGCTCAATCTCCCCAGATAAAGCTTTTATATTTTTTAAAATTGTATTTAAAAGAGTTGATTTTCCTAAACCGTTAACTCCTTTGATGGCAATTTTTTGATTACGTTCAATTGTGAAGTTAAGTGGTTTTGTTAATGGCTCATCATATCCGATAACAAGATCTTTAACTGTTATAATCTCTCTAGATGGAGTACGAGCAGTTTTAAATCCGAATATTGGTTTTGGTTTCTCTCTAGCAATCTCAATTATATCCATACGATCAAGTTTCTTTTGTCTATCTTTTGCTAAGTTTGTCGTAGCAACTCTAGCTTTGTTACGAGCTATGAAATCTTGAAGATGAGCAATCTCTTTTTGTTGCTTTTTATAAGCTGATTCGATTTGTCTCTTTTTCAGTTCATACATCTCTCTAAATTGGTAGTAGTCTCCAGTATATCTAGTTAACTCAGCAGCTTCTATATGATAAATTACGTTTGTAACATCATTTAAGAATGGAATATCGTGTGAAACTAGAATAAAAGCATTCTCATAGTTTTGTAAGAAGTTCTTTAACCAGATTATATGATCTTCATCTAGGAAGTTTGTAGGCTCATCTAGTATAAGAATCATTGGATTTTCTAGAAGTACTTTAGCTAGAAGAATCTTTGCTCTTTGTCCTCCAGAAAGCTCTGATACATCTTTTTCAAGTCCGATATCTAATAGACCTAATCCAGCTGCATATTCCTCTATTTTAGAGTCAAGATTATAGAAATCTCCTCCTTCAAGGATACTTTGAATCTCTCCAATCTCCTCTAAGATTTCGTCCATCTCTTCAGGAGTACAATCTCCCATTTTTGTATAAAGATCCATGATGTCTTGTTCAAGTTGGAACATTCCAGCAAAAGCTGATTTTAAGATATCTCTGATTGTTTTTCCTTTTTCTAAAGTACTATATTGGTCAAGGTAACCAGTAGTTATGTGATTACACCATGAAACTTTACCTTCATCAGGCATAAGTTTACCAGTTATAATGTTAAGGAAAGTAGATTTTCCTTCTCCGTTGGCTCCAACAAGACCAACATGCTCACCTTTTAAAAGTCTGAATGAGGCGTTTTCAAGAATAACTCTAGAACCAAATCCATGACTTACGTCTTTTACATCTAAAATACTCATAAATTTTTACTCCTAATCTATTTATTAAATTTATTTTTTACAAACAATATTTAAATTTTATCATAAATTTTGAATAAATGATATAGGGTTTATTTAAAATATCTTTATTTCAAATTTTCAATCTCTTCAATAGTTAATCCAGTTATTTGAGTTATAATGTCAGGACTTAATCCATTTTGTAATGAAGTCTTAGCAATTTCTAATTTAGCTAATTTTTCTCCTTCTGCGATACCTCGAGCTATACCTTGAGCCATACCCTGAGCTATGCCTTTAGCAATTCCTTTATCTTCAGCTTCTAAAAGTGCATTCATTCTTTCGTTCATCGCATTTTGACGAAGTCTATAATTTTCAGCTTCTTTTGGGTCTCTACTTATTCTTGCTAATTCAATTCGAGCTTCATGAAGTTCTTCAAGCATGCTTTCTAGTTCGATAACTTTATCATCATTTGGATCATTTATAAATGCTGTCCACATACTAAGAGCGTCTTTGGTATCAATCTCTTTCATTTTTGGCAGTTCAATAAAATGTATTTCCATAGTATCAGTTAAAATATTACTAGTTTTAGCATTTTTTAAAATATATTTATTATGATAATTTTCTTCTAACAAAAGATTAAAATCTATAACATTTATACAGATAGTTCTAGGAAGTTCCCTATATCTACTTTTTCCTCCATATTCTCCAGAAAAAGCTTTTGACCAATAGTAAAGACTACGCTTTATCATATTTTTTTCATCAGCTCTTTGCATTTCAATATTTATTATCTCTCCTTTATCTGTTTTAGCTAAAACATCTAATCTAGAGAAACTATCTTCAATATATTCTTTTGATAATTCTGTATTTTTTAGTTGAACACTAACTATTGGACTTTCTGGTTTTATACATGCATTTAAAAAGGATATCAATATTCTTGGATGTTTTTCTGATCCAAATAGATTTTTAAATACATAATCAACTTTTGGTTCAAATAATTTCGTACACATTTCAATCACTTCCTTTTAGTTTTATTTAGATTATACCATAGTATATGAATCAGTTCAAAAAATAAAAAAATGATATTTTTATTTAAAAAATATACAAAATATGATTTTATTCATAATATTAGAAAATAATAATATTCTTATTTACAAAAGAAAAGCTTTGTGATAAATTATAATTGATTATTCATGTGAAAAAATTAATATTTAGGAGGAAAAATGGGATTTTTTGAGAAATACCTATCAATTTGGGTAGGAATTTGTATAGTTTTAGGGGTTTCAATTGGAATATTTGCACCAGTAGTACCAGAGACTTTAGCTCTTTTTGAATATTCAAATGTATCAATACCAGTAGCTATTTTAATCTGGCTTATGATTTATCCAATGATGTTGAAAATCGATTTTACATCTATAATGAATGCAACAAAAAATACAAAAGGATTAACAGTTACTTGTGTAACTAACTGGTTAATTAAACCATTTACAATGTATGCTATATCAGTGTTATTCTTTAAAGTTATTTTTAAAAATTTAATACCTTTAAATTTAGCAGATGAATATATTGCTGGAGCCGTACTTTTAGGTGCAGCACCTTGTACAGCTATGGTTTTTGTTTGGAGTCAACTTACAAAAGGAAATCCAGCTTATACTTTGGTTCAAGTTGCTGTGAATGATTTAATATTATTAATAGGTTTTGTACCGATTGTAGCACTATTATTAGGAATAAGTAATGTTGTTGTTCCATATGATACACTGATTCTTTCAGTTGTTTTATTTGTAGTTATTCCACTAATTTTAGGTGTAACTTCAAGACATTATATTATAAAATCAAAAGGACTAGATTATTTTAAAAATATATTTATAAAAAAGTTTGATAAAATAACGATAACAGGATTACTATTGACATTAACAATAATTTTCTCTTTCCAAGGAAGAAAAATAATAGACAATCCTTTGGATATTTTATTAATATCTATACCATTAACAATTCAAACGTTCTTTATTTTCTTCTTAGCATATGGATGGGCTAAAGTTTGGAAACTTCCTCATGAGATAGCTTCACCAGCAGGAATGATTGGGGCCAGTAACTTCTTTGAGTTAGCAGTGGCAGTGTCAATATCTTTATTTGGCTTGAATTCAGGTGCTACATTAGCAACTGTAGTTGGTGTTTTAGTAGAGGTTCCTGTGATGTTAATACTAGTCGGAATATCTAATAAAACAAGAGAATATTTTGTAAAAGCGTAATTAAAATTAAGTAAATTTGGGAGGAAAAATGAAGATAGTTGTAGTTGGAGCAGTAGCAGCGGGGACATCTGTTATAGCAAAAGCTCGTAGAAATAGCGAAGAGGTAGAGATTGTGGCTTATACTTCAGGATCAGATATAAGTTACTCTGGATGTGGAGTTCCATATTACATTGGAGAGGATTATATAAAAAGAGGAAATCTAACTCCAAGAGATGCTAAATGGTTCGAATCTCGTTTTAATATGAAGCTTAATATAAACCATAAAGTTTTATCTGTAAATCCAGATTTAAAAAAGATAGAGGTTTTAAATGAAATAACCAAAGAGGTTTTTGAAGATTCATATGATAAGCTAGTAATTACAACAGGAGCGAGACCTAGGAAAATCGATTTTGATAATGAAAATATATTCTATATAAGAGATGTTGAAACAGGAGATAAATTAAAAAAGTTTATTCATGAAACGTCTCCTAAAAAAGCTTTGATAGTTGGTTCTGGATATATTGGACTTGAGATGGTAGAAAACTTAGCTCAAAGAGGAATAGAGGTAACTGTTCTTGAGATGAATTCTAGTATAGGAAGAGTGGATTCAGAAATAAGTATCTATCTAGAGAAATATCTAGCTAAAAAAGGTGTTAAACTAATTTTAAACGATAAGATAAAAAATATTTCTGAGGATGGAAAAATAGTTAGTACTGAAAATGGAGAAACTTTAGAAGTTGATTTTATAGTAGCAGCGGTTGGAGTACTTCCAAATGTAGAGTTTTTAAAATCATCAGGAATACAGTTAGGAAAAAGCGAAGCGATAAGAGTAAATAGTCATTTAGAAACTAATTTGAAAGATATTTACGCAGCTGGAGATTGTGCTACAACATATTCACTTTTAACTGGAGAGGAAACATATGTTCCACTTGGGTCAACAGCAAATAAGATGGGACGTATTTTAGGAGATAGACTTACTGGTGGAAATTTAGAGTTTAAAGGCATTTTAGGAACGTCAATTTTCAAAATATTTGATATGGCCTTTGCTAGCACTGGATTAGATGAGAAAGAAGCTTTAGAAAAAGGATATTCAATCGAGATAATTCACAATATAAAACCAAATCAAACAGAGTATTTAGAAGCATCTAGAGAGATGGTAATAAAAGCGATTGCCGATAGAAAGACTGGGAAGCTTTTAGGTGTTCAGATGTTAGGGGAAAATGGTGTTGATAAGAGAATAGATGTTTTTGCAACACTTTTAACATTCGGAGCGACAGTAGACCAACTATTCCATCTAGATTTAGCTTATGCACCACCTTTCTCAACAACAAAAGATCCTGTAAATTATACAGGTATGATTTTAGATAATGCTATAAATGGAAAAAATAAAATTGTAACTCCAAAAGAGTTGAAAGAGAAAAGAGATGAATTCTTGGTTATAGATGTTAGAAGTAAATCTCAATACGAAGCGGCACATATAGAGGACGCTATAAATATACCTCTAGAAACTTTAAGAGAAAAAGTAAAAGAGTTGGATAAAAGTAAAAAAATTGCAGTTCATTGCAATAAAGGTGTTACAGGAAATATGGGGCAAAATATCCTTTTAAATTCAGGGTTCGATGCATATAATATTTCTGGTGGATATTCAAACTATTCAACTTTAAATAAAAAATAATTAAAAAATAATTTGACTTCTAAATTTTCATATGTTAGTATACTTAAAAATAATTTATCGAAGGAGTAGTTAAATGACGAACTATAATTTAATATCAAAAACTACAATGATGAATATGATGCCTATGGGAGTTGGAACCAAAAATTAATTTTTAATTTTGGGACGAACTCATTTTTGCTTACAAAAAGAGAGCTCCCAAGGAATAAAGTTGTTAACATAAAGCTTGGGATTAAATCTCAAGCTTTTTTTTATACAATTTTTTCAAAAAATTAAAAATATAAAATATTTGGAGGAGATAGATATGATACAACTTAGGAATATTATAAAAACTTATGAGAGTAAAGGTCAAAGTGTTGAGGCATTAAAAGAACTATCTTTCGATTTTAAAAAAGGAGAGATTACAGGAATTATAGGTTATTCTGGAGCTGGAAAAAGTACGCTGCTGAGATGTATAAATCTTTTAGAGACACCATGTTCTGGAGAAGTTTTAATTGATGGAGTTGAGTTAGGGTCTTTAAATGCGAGAGAGCTTAGAGAGAAAAGAAAAAAAATTGGGATGATATTTCAACATTTCAATCTGATGAGAAGTAGGACAGTTGCTAAAAATATAGCTTACCCATTGAAAGGCAGTGGACTTTCAAAAGCTGAGATAGATGAAAGAGTAAATAGTTTGTTGGATTTAGTTGGATTAAAAGATAAAAAAAGTAGTTATCCATCACAACTTTCTGGAGGACAAAAGCAAAGAGTTGGAATAGCTAGAGCGTTAGCGAATAATCCAGATATAATCCTTTGTGATGAAGCAACCTCAGCCCTAGATCCAGAAACAACAGTATCTATTTTAAAACTACTAAAAAAAATAAATAAAGATTTAGGAGTAACCATTGTTTTGATAACTCATCAGATGGAGGTTATAAAAGAGATTTGTGATAGAGTTATTGTTATGGAAGATGGGTTTGTAAAAGAAGAGGGGGATGTTATAGATATTTTCTCGAGACCGAAAGAGCCAATAACAAAAAGGTTTTTATCCTCAGTTTTCAATAGTGATAAGATAAATGATTATTTAAACACAGTTCTTGTAAAAGGCGATGAAAAAATAATTAAGTTAGCTTATGTTGGTAGTAATACAGAGGAGGCTTACATTTCAAAAATATCAAGAGATTATGATGTTGATGGTAGTATCCTTTTTGGAAATATAGAGATTATAAAGGAAACACCAATAGGAAACTTGGTTGTGAAATTGAAAGGGGAAGAGGAAAATATCCAAAATTCCTTAGATTACTTAAATAAAAATAATATATACACGGAGGTTTTAAAAGATGGTAGAAAAGCTATATAGTTCTTTAGAAAATGTAATTAAGTATCAAGATGAGATGGTTCGTGCCATGGGAGAAACTTTGTTAATGGTATCTATAGCAGGAACAATCTCAACGCTGATTGGACTTTTAATGGGGATAGTTTTGGTTGTGACTAGAAAAGATGGAATTTTAGAAAATAACTTAATCAATAGTATTTTGGGGAAGATTATAAATGTGTTTAGATCAATTCCATTTGTGATTTTACTTGCAGCTTTGATTCCTGTAACAAGATTTTTTATGGGAACAACTATTGGATTGAAAGGAGCGATTGTTCCTCTTATATTTGGGTCAGCACCTTTTGTGGCTAGACAGATTGAATCAGCACTTTTGGGAGTGGATTCAGGAGTTATAGAAGCAGCGTATTCAATGGGTTCAACACCTTTTGAAATAATCTATAGAGTTTTACTAAGAGAAGCTCTACCTGAAATTATATATGCTCTTATTATAACAACAGTTAGTTTGATTGGATTTTCAGCAGTGGCAGGAACTGTTGGTGGAGGAGGTCTTGGAGACTTTGCAATAAGATATGGATATCAACATTTTAAAACGGATATTATGGTTGTAACAATTGTCATACTTGTGACTTTGATTACAGCAATTCAATGGTCTGGAGAAAAAATATTAAAAAGAATAAAAAAATAAAAATTGAAACATCGGAGGAGAGATTATGAAAAAATTAAGAGTTATTTTATTAGTAGTGCTATCTATTTTAGGAGTTGTAGGTTGTGGAAAAAAATCAGAAGATGTAACTTCAGGAACTAAGATTGTAAAGTTAGGAATAAATGGAGATGAGAATGTTATTTGGGAAAATGTTAGAGATGAATTAAAAAAAGAGAATATAGAGTTGAAGTTTATAAATTTTGCGGATTATATAAGACCAAACTTAGCTTTGCAGGAAAAAGAGATAGATATAAATGCTTTTCAAACTGAGATATACTTTGATAATTTTAAGAAAGAGCATAAGTTAAGTATTGTAAATTTAGGATATACGGTTTTAGCACCGATGGGGATATATTCTAAAAAGATAACTGATTTATCAGCTTTAAAAGATGGGGCAACAGTAGCAATACCAAATGATAGTTCAAATGGTGGAAGAGCACTATTATTACTTCAAGATGCAGGATTAGTAACTTTAAATAAAGAAGCAGGAGCATTTCCAAGAGTTAAAGATATAGTAGCTAATCCGAAAGGAATAAAAATTGTTGAGCTTGTAGCAACACAAATTCCAAGATCAATAGAGGATGTAGATGTGGCAGCTATAAATAATGGGGTTGCTGTTCAAGCTGGGTATTCGCCTCTGCAAGATTCAATATTTATTGAAGACTTCAAAAATGAGAGATTGAAACCATACTTTAATATTATAGCAGCAAGAGAGGATAATCAAAATAACCCTGAAATAAAAAGAGTTTTAGAGATATATCAAACTGCTGAGAATAAAAAAATAATAGATGATTATTATAGAGGATCATCAATAGCTGTATTTTAAATAAAAATAAAAAAGATAAGATTGGGAGGATTTAAAATGGAAAATAGAATAATAGGTTTTTTAGATGAGAATAGAGATGAGTTTATAAGTTTAAGTCAAAATATACATAAAAATCCCGAGATTGGAAACGAAGAGTATTTTGCATCTGAGTTGCTAACAAACTATTTGGAATCGAAGGGGTTCGATGTAGAAAGAGATATAGCTGGACATAAAACAGGATTTATAGCTAGAAAAAAATCAATTCATGGTGAGTATCCAAAACTTGCTTTTTTAGCTGAGTATGATGCTTTGCCAAATTTAGGGCATGCTTGTGGGCACAATGTTATAGCCGGAATAAGTGTAGCTGGTGGAGTTGCTCTTGCTGACTCTTTGGAAAATATCCCAGGTGAAGTAGTTATATATGGGTGCCCTGCAGAAGAGGGAGGACAAAATGGAAGTGCAAAAGGCTCATTTGTGAGAGAGAATCTTTTTGAAGGAATAGATGCAGCTATGATTATTCATCCAAGTAGCGAGCACTCAATAACAAAAAATAGTTTGGCTGTAAATCCCTTGGATTTTGAATTCTTTGGAAAGTCTGCTCATGCTGCTGGGTCTCCAGAAAGTGGAAAAAATGCTTTAGATGCCTTATTACATTTTTTCAATGGAATAGCTACATTGAGACAGCATGTTACATCAGATATAAAAATTCACGGGATTATTACTCATGGTGGGGATGCTCCAAATATAATTCCAGATTATACAAAAGCTAGATTTTATATTCGTGCTGCAACAAAAGAGGGGTGTGACGAGGTTACACAAAAAATTGTGGATATAGCAGATGGTGCTGCTCTTATGACTGGATGTAAGTCGAAAGTTTCTAGTTTCCAAAATAGAGTTGATAACTTAGTTCAAATAAGATATTTTGATGATCTTTATGTTGATGTTATGAAAAAGTTAGGAGTAGAAGTTTTAGTGGATTCTAAGAAAAGTATGGGTTCAACAGATGTTGGAAATGTAAGTCACATTGTTCCAACAATTCATCCAAATATTAAAATTTGTGATTCATGTGTTGTTGGACACACTCATGAGTTTAATGATGCAGCAGGTTCTTTAGCTGGAGATGAAGCTGTTATTTTAGGAGGAAAAGCTTTGGCACTTTTAGGACTTAAATTGATTTTAAATGAGAGTGAATTATTAAAAGTTAAAGAGGCTTTTGAAGCTACAAAAAAGTAATTCAAAAAGAGATAAAAATGAGAGAGGATTATTTCCTCTCCCACTCTTTAGCTAACTTATAAAATGTAGATTTTTTTAGATTTAAATTTTCCATAGCAAATGAGGGCGATATCTCTTTATTTTTCCAT
This sequence comes from Cetobacterium sp. ZOR0034, assembly GCF_000799075.1. Classification (NCBI taxonomy): domain Bacteria; kingdom Fusobacteriati; phylum Fusobacteriota; class Fusobacteriia; order Fusobacteriales; family Fusobacteriaceae; genus Cetobacterium; species Cetobacterium sp. ZOR0034. Next base: position 53,340 of record NZ_JTLI01000029.1, on the reverse strand, counting down.
TTTACATAGATATTCTCCCAGTTATCAGGAAAAGGAATCGGTTTGCGTCCTTTATATTTTCCTAACTCTTTGGCTAGAAAAATCCCTTCTTTTTGTCTTTCTAAAAGGTTTGTTCTTTCGAACTCATTTATAGCTCCAATCATAGTTAGCATTAGTTTTCCAGTTGCAGTCGAAGTATCTATATTTTCTTTAAAAGATATAAGAGCCACCTTTTTCTGAGCTAAAATTTCAGTGATGTATAGGAGATCTTTTGTTGACCTAGCCAATCTTGAAAAATCGTGGACATAAATGGTGTCGCCTTCAACAACTTCATTTAACATAGTTATTAATTGAGTTCTTCCTTTAATATCTTTAGCGGATATTTTTTCGATGTATATTTTGTCAATCTTCATTTCATTCATTTTTTTTAATTGTCGTTTTTCATTTTGTTCGACTGTTGAGACTCGAACATATCCAATCTTCATAAAATCCCTCTTAAAATAAATTATTGTAATAAAGCTATATTATAATCCATAATAGCTTTAAATAATAGTATTATAATTGAAGGATTAAAGGTACCAAACAATAAATTGATTTTCATTCTCTTTGAATTTAATTTTCTCTTTTTTCAAGAGTTCCTCTACTATTCTTTCAACTTCTAAAGGGTTATTTTCTAATTTAGATGCGATTAAATCTCCCTCTAAAGTTTTTGTACACTTAAAAAAATCAATGAGAAACTCTTCAGAATTTAGAAAGGCATCCATATTTTTTGTATATGAAAAAATATCAGAAGAGGAAACTTTTGGATTTTGAATGAAAATATCCTCTATAAAAAATTCGAGACACTCTATTTTATATACTGGAAAAGAGATTTCTAATTTTTCATAGAAAGTATTAACTTTTTCTGAAGGCCAGTATTTCTTTAAAACTTGTTTAATTTTATTCATGTGTTGATTTCTCCTCTAAGATTATTTTCCAAATCTCTTTGATTTTATATGTTTTAAAATGTCTGTATATTGTTGTTTTGCCAGGAAGAATTCCTTGTTTTGTGAGAACTTCAATCTCAGAAATAGTTAGAGTTGAACCTTTCAAACAATATTGTTTATATAGTAAATCTTTAATCTCCTCAAGAGAGTATATTTTTCCTTCGGTAGTTGTTTTTTCTAAGTTTTTTTCAATCTCATCCCATACTTTGGAAATTTTAGTAGTCTTGAAAAATTTCAAAATTGTTTCTAGAGATGGAAGCTCTTTATTTTTGTTGATTTCACTTTGTGAAAGCCTTCGTCCTTTCTCTGCTCGAGCTATTAGTAACGCTTTGACGATATCCTCTTTAGAGTAAATAGAACCAAGTTTAAATGTAAATCCAGATAGCTCTTTTACAGTTTTCCAATTTCCAAAACGTCTCAATAAAACTGTTGAAGAGTATTTGAATCCATATTTTTTTAATTCAGACATAGAAGCTCCATTTGTAGCTTTAATTTTCTCAGAGAAGCTTTTGTATAAAGATATTAGTTCTTCATTTGACTCTACTACAACTTGTCTTTTATTGTTTCCATTTGAGGTAGAGCCTAAACAGAGTATAGAATTAGAGGAGATAGGAAAGTATTTTAAACAATTTTATGATAATAAACTGCATGGAAAAGATTTAAATAATAAAAAACATACTGATTGGAAAAATTGGGAATTGAAAAGCTTTATGAATTTAGCAAAAGATAATCCTATAAAATATTTGACTAAAAATGAGAAAAATAAAGACTTTTTTGAATATAAAAATAATATTTTTTATTTAAATGAAAAGTTGTATAATGAAATTAAAAATAATTATATGCTATTAAACAACATCTTAGATAGATTAAACTATCGTAATATAAACTACTTTAATAGAAAGTATATGGAGGAAAAATAATGTCGGTTAAATTTTATAATGAAAATGCAGAAAATTTTTTCAAGGATACAGTTAAAGCGGATATGAGTTACAACTATAACTATTTTATTAAAAATTTATCTGAACAAACTGGTGAAATATTAGATTTAGGTTGCGGAAGTGGAAGAGATTCAAAATACTTTATAGAATTAGGGTATAAAGTTACAGCAATTGATTTATCACCAGTTTTAGCAGAGAAAGCTTCGAAATATATTGGGCAAGGTGTTATCGTAATTGATATGAAAAATATAGATTTCAAAGATAAATTTATTGGAGTGTGGGCTTGTGCTTCTCTTTTACATCTTTCTTACGAAGAGATTTTAGAAACTTTAAATAAAATATACACTTCTCTTAAAAATAATGGAGTTGTTTACGCTTCTTTTAAGGTTGGAAGTCAAGATTATGAAAAAAATGATAGAAAATTTACATGCTTTACAAAAGAAAGATTTTCAAAGCTACTTGAGAAAAGTGACTTTTATTTAGAAGATATTTTTGAAACATCAGATGTGAGAGTTGGTAGAGGAGATGAAAAGTGGTTAAATGTAATTTTAAAGAAAATTTAAAAAAAGATGAAGTTCGTTTAGGCTCTACCTCAAACAAACTTAAAAATAATGGAATTTTGTAAGATTTCGTCATTTCGGTTGTATCTAAAAGCTTTAAAAAGTCGATTGCTTTTTGAGTAAACTGTAGTTCTTTTTCATTTAAATCATTAACTGTTTTCAAGAAATTATACCAACCCTCGTATTCTTTTATATACAGAGAAACTGGATACTCTCCAAATGTATAGATATCCATAATAGTAGGTGTTTTCTTTAAATAATCTTTAACATTGAGATAATCTTGAATCATTTTTTGATGAAGGGGCTCTCTTTTCTTTTCCTCATTTTCAAAGTGCTCTATAATTTTAAAATCAAAGTTAGCAGTACAGCCCTCTGGAAGAATAAAGTTTTCATCTAAAGGGGATTTTGGTAAATTACCATTTTTTCTGAATCCAGTTAAAAATGAAGGCTTTAATTCAGAACCTTTATAATTTCCAACAAAATCAAGAAATCTTAAGTGATGTTTATTGGGATAAGTTCTAAGCCCTCTACCTAATTGTTGCATGAAAATTGTATAAGAAGTTGTAGGTCTTAAAAATAAAACTGTATCTATACATGGAATATCTATTCCCTCATTAAAAATATCAACAGTGAATATGATATCTAATTTTCCTTCTTTAAATTTCTTAATTATATTTTGTCGATCAGAAATAGAAGTTTCTCCTAAAACTATAGCGCTTTTTATTTTATTTTTTAAAAAATAGTTATGCATAACTTTAGTATGTTTTACACTAGCACAAAAAGCGATAGTACTTTTTTTACGATATTTCAAATATTTTTCTAAAATTAGTTGGACTCTTTTTTCTACAATCAATGAGTTTTCTAAAGATTCTAAATCATATTTTCCTCCACGCCAAGGAATAAGTGAATAATCAGTGTCATCATAAATTCCAAAGTATTGAAACGGAGTTAGCCAACCATTATTAATAGCAACTCTGAGATCGCATTCGTAAGCGATATTGTAGTCACATAACTTATAAATATCACCAGAGTCAGCACGATCAGGAGTTGCAGTTAATCCAAGAAGAAATTTCGGTTTAAAGTAGTTTAAAATTTCAGAGTAACTTTTAGCTGAACTGTGATGAAACTCATCTACAACTATATAATCAAAATAGTCTTTTGAGAAATAATCTTCAGAAAGATAATCATTTTTAGAAAGAGTTTGAACACTTGCAAATATAATATCTTTTTTTGTTTCTTTTGTAGATCCATTGAAAAATCCGTAGTTTTTAGAATCTGAATAGATAGTTTCAAAAGTTTTTTGAGCATCTTTTAAAATCTCATCTCTATGAGCGACAAAAAGAATTTTATTGAAATTCTTAGAATCGAAAGCCGATAGGTATGTTTTTCCAAGTCCTGTTGCAACAATCACTAAAGCTTTATTGAAGCCCTCCTCTCTTGTTTTTGATAACTCATAAAGAGCTGGAACTTGAAATTTTATTGGTTCGATCTCTTCAATTGAACTCTTTGAAGAGTCAGGGTCTATATAATTTTGAAACTCCTTTTTTTTATAGTTTTTTTCATATTTTCTGAGCCAATCTAAGGTTAATTCGAAACTATTTTTTTCGTATAGCTCTTCAAATTCTGTTAATATATTGTTGATATCACTATTTTGTGTATCTCCAAAAAATTGATATGACCATTCAACTCCAGAGATTAAAGCTGAGTATGAGATATTTGAAGAACCGACGTATATTTCAACATTGTTTTTATTTTTAAAAATATAAGTTTTGGGATGAAATGAAGGTTTTTCAGGATTTTTAAAAATTTTCACACCAGGAATATCGAGTAATCTATATAAAGCATTAGGCTCTGTAACGTTCATATAGTCACTCGTGAGTATCTTGATAGACTTACCTTCAGAACGAGCTTTTGTAAGTTCTGGAATTAGTAACTTTAATCCGCTATCACGAATAAAAGAGACATTAATAATTATCTCTTCGGATAAATTAATAGAGTTTTTTAAACTTTCATACATTGTAACTTTGTTATTACTAATTAACATAGAGTCTCCAATCTTTTAAGATTTATTATGAAATTATTGTAACATAAAAAAAATAGATTTCAAACTTTCATTTATAATAGAGGATTTTTTCAAAAAAACCGTAAAAATATATGAATAAAGATATTTTTAAATTTAGTTACAAAAGGAGATAATTATGAAGGTACTATGTATATTAGCCAATCCAAAACCAATAGAGGAATCTTATAGTAAAAGAGCAGGAATGGAATTTATAAAAGAATATAAAATTCAAAATCCAACTCACGAAATAGAAATAATGGATCTATATGAAAAAGGACAGGAACATTTGAGCTATGAAACTTTATCTAATGCAATAAATAAACGTTCTGGAAAAATGTGTGAAGAAGCAATATATTTTTCTGAGTTTGATAAATATATTGTGTGTGCTCCTATGTGGAATTTAACAACTCCTTCAATTTTGAAATCATATATAGATCATATTGTTGCAAAAGGAGTGACATTTAGATATAGTTCTAATGGAATTCCAAAAGGACTATTAAAAGATAAAACAGCTATTTATATAGGAAGCAGAGGAGGAGCATATCCATTTCCTCTTTCACTTATAGCTTGGGATGAAAGATATGTTCGTTTTATCTTTAGATTTATGGGAATAAAGAATTTTAAGAAGATAATATTTGAAAATACAGATAAAGATCCAGTAAAAGCAAAGGAAAAGTTTCCAGAGTTTTTAAATAAAGTTAAAAGTATGAGTAAAGGTTTCTAAAAAATCAAGTTTTTAGGAGGATAGAGTTATGAAAAAAATTTTATTATTAATGATAGCAATTTCTAGTATAGCTAACGGACAATTGAAAGATGGTAAATATACTGTTGTGAGTGATGGCTCAATTTGGTTTTGGTATCCATATACAGAGATGGTTGTAAAAAATGGTGAGGTTGTTGAAGCAACACATGATAGAATTAAGAAAAGTGGAAAAAAAGCTTCTCAAGATAAAAATTATAATACAGATATGTTAAAAAAAGTAGGAGTGAATCCAAGTATGTATTCTAAAATGATTCCAGAAAACTATTTTAAATCTGGAAAAAATTTAGAAAAGATGGACAGTGTAGCTGGTGCCACAGATTCAACAGATCATTTTAAAAAACAGATGGCTTTATTGTTGGAAAAAGCTAACAATGAAGGACCTGGAGATTATGTAATAAAAAAATCTGATTTATAAGAGAGTGGAATATGAAACTTTTAGGAATAGTATTATTGATATTTTTGATTAGCTATATCTTTATAAAACGAAGAGATTTATTAACAGTAAAATTTGAATTTAAAATAGATTATTTGAAGTATTTAATTTTATACTTGATTTTAATTCTTGTTCTGATATTATTTATAGATAAAAAGATGGCTTTTTTTATTTCTAATAAGTATCCTACAGGATATTTTTCTCTTCATCCAGATTTAAATATAGAGTATACAAAGATTTTTAAAATAATTACACATCTAGGTGAACCAGAGTATGTTGCATTACTAGTTTTTCCAATGTTTTTATATTCAAAAATAAAATCTATTGTAAAATTAGAAAATACTAGTTTAGGTATGATAATTGTTATGATTTTAGGTGTGAGTATATCAACTATTTTAAAAATTATATTTATGAGAAGTCGTCCATTTTTAGAGTGGAACAGCTCTGGATTCTATTTTATTGAAGATATTTTAGAAAGAGAGATTCCTTTTAAAGGAACTTATATGTCATTTCCATCAGGACATACGATGGTAGCATTTTGTAGCTATTCTTTTTTAGCTTTTAAATCTCAAAAAACCTCTATAAAAATATTGTGTTTTTTACTAGCTATTTTAGTAGGAGTTTCAAGAATTTGTTTATCAGCACATTGGATGAGCGATGTATTTACAAGTGCAGTAATAGGTACAATTTTAGGAGGAGTTTATGCAAACAAAAGATAAGTATAGCAGAATTGCAAAATTATTTGATAAGATAGAGCGAAATATGCCTATGAAAAGTATAAAAGAAAATGCTGTTCAAATGTTAAATGGAAAAATTTTAGAAGTTGGAATAGGAAGTGGAGCTTCTTTAGAATATTATCCAAAAGATGCTGATGTAACAGGGATAGATTTTTCAATTGGAATGTTAGAGTTAGCTAAAAAAAAGTCAAAGTTATTGGATATGAAAAATATAACTCTTTTGGATATGGATATTGAAAATATGAGCTTTGAAGATGAAACTTTTGATTCAGTATTTTCCTCGTGTGTATTTTGTACAGTTCCTAATCCTGAAAAAGGAATTGCTGAAGTGTATAGAGTTCTTAAACCTGGTGGAAAAGCTGTTTTTATAGAACATATGAGAAGTGAAAATGAAATAATAAACTTAGCTCTTAGATTTTTAAATATTTTTACAAAACTTATATTAGGGACATCTCTTATAAGAGAAACTGAAAAAACCATTAGAAATACCGGTTTTTCAAAGGTAACTAGTCGAAATATAATGTTAGGCGATGTGGTTAGATTTATAGTAGCTGAAAAATAAAAAAATCCTTCTCTTCTAAAAAAGGGAAGGATTTTTTTGTTTGAAGTTATTCTCTGATTAAAATTATATATTCGTTATTAGAGTATACTTCTTTAAAGTTTTGAAGTGGGATATCTTTATAATATTTTTTTCTTGCTAGCAGAAGTTCTCCTTCATTTATTTTGTATAGCTCGTCTAATGGTAGATCATCTAAAGATTTTTTATTAATTTCAGTTAAAATATTTTTAGCATCATTAAATCTGTAGCTATAAACATTTTGAGTGTTTTCTTTCAATATCTTTATAGCATCCATCATAGTGTAATTTTTATTATAATAAGGAAGAGCAACAGCACATAAAACTCCTATCCCAACATTGATATATAATATTTTTTTACAAATTGATTCTTTTGTTCCACTCCATTCGTGTTCTATAAATCTTAAGGCAATAACAACAACTCCATAATATAGAGGAAGTAAATAGATATCTAGTTTCCCACTTATTAAACTGAAAAATAGTAAATTAGGTAGAAATAAGCTTAATGATATCTTATCCACAAGTTTCCATTTATGTCTAAGTTTTATATTTTTTAAACTGTTTATAGAACCTCTCACAAGAAATGGTGTTAGAGGCAAAACCGTGAAAATAAGATTTTTAATATAATAATAGATTGGTCTTGTGTGAGTTTTAGCTTTTACCATTCTACCAATAGTTTCTTGACCTAATAGAAGAGATATATACTCATTCCCATTAGATGAAGTTGAGATCAGTAAAAGCCAAAAGCCTAGAATACTTAAAATAACTCCAAATCCAAATATTGGTTTTATATTTTTTAAATATTTTAAATTTCTATCTAAATATAGAAACGTTAAAATTGTAAGTATAGTAATAACTATAGCTGCTCCACCTTTTACAAGAACTCCAAGAGCTATAAATAGATAGATTAGAAATATATTTTGAAAACTAATTTTCTTTTTATCTTTTTCAGAGTATGATTTAAAGAAAATGTATAAAGCTCCAAAAATGAAAGCAGTCATTAGATAGTCCATTCGAAGAACTAAAGAGATACCTAATAAATATGGAAGTGTTATAAAAATAGCAAGAGATAAATATGCCATTTTTTCACTCCAATAAAGTTTGAATAATTTAAAACCTAAAATTCCTGTAATCCAAGCAGGAATGACACTTCCAAATATTAAAGCCAATGGATAGAAAGAATCTTTGCTAATACTTCTAATAACTCCTAGTAGCCAGAAATAAATTGGGGGCTTATCAGGATAAAGTTCATTAAAATATCCTAAAACTACAAAGTTCTTAGTTGCTAACATTTGATCTGTAATTAAAAAATATTTTAGTTCATTTCTTAAATCAGGGGCTCTAAAGAAAGTGAGGCATATCATAAATAAAAAATAAATTATAAAAAATAGTTTATAACGTTCTCTATTTTGTTTGTTTTCATCAATTTTTAGATACATAAATTCTCCTCTAGTTTAAGTTTTATTTTTGCCCAACTGGATAATATTTGAATAATGATCTTACTCTGCAATTTTTAGTATGTACATTTCTTAGATCAAAATAAAAATTATCATTCATTCTATTCTTCAACTCTTCTAGATTAATTCCTCTAAATTGATTCCATTCTGTCATTAAAACTATCGCATCTGCATCTTGAGTACAACTCTCTTCATCTTTATAATATTTTATTTTATCATTGTAAGATTTCAATCTCCACTTAGCTTCCTCAATTCCTTTAGGACAGTAAGCTTTTATATTTGCACCATGTTCAATCAAACCTTTAATTATATCGATACTTGGTGCATCTCTAACATCATCTGTATCAGGTTTAAATGATAATCCTAATACACAAATTGTTTTTCCAGAGATTCCATTCATTTCTCTGATTATTTTGTCAACCATTTTTTGTTTTTGTTTTTCATTTGCTGAGATAGCAGCAGCGATAACACTCATATCCTCTCCATATTCTTTTCCAATCTCAACAATAGCTTTTGTATCTTTAGGGAAACATGACCCACCATATCCAGGTCCACAATGTAGAAACTTAGGAGATATTCTACCATCCATACCCATAGCTTGAGCGATTTCTTGTGTGTTAGCTCCAACTTTTTCAGCTAATAAAGCAATTTCATTGATGAAAGATATTTTTACAGCTAAGAATGCATTAGAGGCATATTTTATCATCTCAGAAGTTCTTCTATTTGTAAAGACAAATGGAGTTTTATTTATATATAAAACATCATATATTTTTTTCATTATAACTTGAGCTTTTTTACTTTCTGTTCCAACAACAACTCTATCAGGTCTTAGACAATCATTAACAGCTTTCCCTTCTCTTAAAAATTCAGGATTTGAAACCACATCAAATTCTAAATTTAACTTTCTTTTAAGCAATTCATTCTCTATAGTTTCTTCAACAAGATCTCCAGTTCCAACAGGAACAGTTGATTTATTCACAACAACAACGTAATCTTTTATATTTTTTCCAATATCTTTAGCACAATCTAAAACATAAGTTAAATCAGCAGACCCATCATCCGCAGGCGGAGTTCCAACAGCAATAAAAATAACTTCAGAGTTTTCTAAAGCATACTCTTTATTTGTTGTGAACTTTAGTCTACCTTCTTCTACATTTCTATCTAAAATATCTTTCAAACCAGGTTCATATATTGGAATAATTCCATTTTTTAAATTTTCAATTTTCTTTTCGTCTATATCTAAGCATATAATTTTATGTCCGAACTCACTTAAAATAACTCCTTGAACTAAACCAACATAACCAGTTCCAATAACTGTGATTTTCATACTATTTTCCTCCTAAATACCATCTTATAAACTTTTGGATTCCATCATCAAACTTTGTAGTAGGATTATATCCTAGAAGGTTTTTAGCTTTATCTATCTCTGCAAATGTTCTTTTAACATCCCCTGGTTGCATTGGCAGTCTATCTATTTTGGATTTTTTATTCATATGTTTTTCAATTGTTTCAATCATAAAGTTTAAAGAGATAGCATCAGATTCACCTAAATTTATGATTTCATAAACATTTTTATTTTTTTCTAAATATTGAACACCTTTTACAACACCGTCAATGATATCATCAATATATGTGTAGTCTCTATATGTTTCTCCATCTCCAAAAACAGGAATACTCTCATCTTTATAAATTTTATCAATAAATTTGTGAATAGCTAAATCAGGTCTTTGTCTTGGTCCATAAACTGTAAAGAATCTAAATTGTAAGCTATCAATATTATAAAGTTTGAAATAAACATGACCTAAAACTTCACACGATTTTTTAGTTGCAGCATAAGGAGAGATAGCGAAGTCTACAATATCAGTTTCTTTGAATGGAACTACTTTATTATCTCCATATATAGAGCTTGAAGAAGCTTGAATAAATCTTTTTACATTGTATTTTTTACAACACTCTAAAAGGTTTAGATAGCCACCAACATTAACTTTTTCATATTCAATAGGATTTTCTAAAGATGGACGAACTCCAGCTAATCCAGCTAGATTTATAACCATATCAATTTGATTATTTTTAAATATCTTATTTAAATTTTCAGCGTCTTTAAGGTCACAGTACTCTAAAAAATATTCATTTGAGTTTACTTTTTGAAGTAGTGAGTTTATTTTCTTCTCTTTACTGTCCTCTGATAAAATCTCATCAAGATATTCAATTTTATTTGTACTTTCTAAAACATTTTTAATCTTTATATCTAAAGAATAGAACTCATGGAAGTTATCTACTCCAATAACTGCGTGTCCTAAACTCAATAGTTTTTCTACAAGATGTGAACCTATAAACCCAGCAGTACCTGTTATAAGAATTTTCATTTATTATTCAACTCCTCTTTTTTTTATTAAGTATATATTTCTAGAATAAATCAAAACATTTGGTGCTTGACCAAGTATGAAAACAGGGTCTTTTTTATATAAAGCATAAATTAATAGTAAAATACTTCCAAGTAAACTAAAAATCCAGAAAGAAAAAGGAATTACACTTTTCTTTGCTTTCTCACTCGCTATCCATTGAATAATAAACCTCATTGAGAAAAGGCCTTGTCCAATGAATCCAATTATTAAAAATATATTCCAATTGTTTATATTCATATTACTCCTCTATTTTCCATGTAAGTATTCTATTTTTCATCCATCTTACTGCAAATACATCTTTGAAAGCTTTGAATCCTCTTCCAAAAACTTTATATTTAGATTCGCCGTGTAATCTATCGTAGTGTCTTACAGGAACTTCTGTTACTTTATATCCCATGTATTTTGCTAAAGTAGGTAGGAATCTATGCATTCCATTAAACATCTTATATGATTTAACAACCTCTTTTTTGAATAGTTTTAAAGGGCAACCAGTATCTTGAATATTATCGCCAGTTACAAAGTTTCTAAAACCATTTCCAATTTTAGAAGCTAATTTTCTTTTGAAACCATCCTCTCTTGTGGCTCTTCTTCCATTGACAACATCATATTCAGGAATATATTCTAAAAGCTTATATACATCCTCAGGATCTGTTTGTAAATCTCCATCCATCATCAGAACTAAATCTCCTTCAGCTCTTTGAAAACCTGCATCAATAGCAGCACTTTGTCCACTATTTTTAACAAAATGAAAAACCTTTACGTTAGAGTTTTCTATTTTTAACTTATTTAAAATTTCATAACTTCCATCATTACTACCGTCATTTACAAATATAATCTCATATTTTTTAAAACCTTTTTGAAATGCTGTCTCGATTCTCTCAACCATAGGTAAAATATTATCCTTCTCGTTGTATACGGGTATTACTGCTGATATTTCCATCCTTGCCTCCTGTTTTTTTTCCATTATAAGTTCAAAAAGTAAATTTTTAGTAAATTTTTAAAAATATCCTATATTTCTTCAAAAAAAATTAAAATATCCTTTTTGAGACTAAAAAAATAAATTTTACCAATTTTTTACTTTTTTATTTTATAATATAAAAAATGATTCAACATGGAGGATGATGTTAAATGAAAAAAGAGATATTGATAATAGAAGATGACCCAAAAATTAGAAGATATTTAGAGTTAGAATTGATACATGAAGGATATAATGTACATTTAGCAGAAAATGGTAAAGTGGGATTGGAATTATTTAGAGAGAAAAGTTATTCGTTGATTCTTTTAGATTTAATGTTACCTCTTATGGATGGAGAAGAGGTTTGTAAAACGATTCGAAAAGAGTCAAACATTCCAATCATAGTTTTGACAGCAAAAGATGAAATTTTTAGTAAGATTGCTCTTTTAGATTTAGGAGCGGATGATTATATAACTAAGCCGTTTATTATAGGTGAGCTTTTAGCTAGAATGAGAGTGATATTTAGAAATAAACAATCAGTAGTGGATAAGAAAATTTTAAAGTTTGGAGAGATATCATTAGATCTTACAACAAAAGAGGTAGAGGTAAATGGAGTTGCAATTGTTTTAACTAAGACTGAATACAATTTACTTCACTATTTAATGGTAAATAAAAATCTCGTTTTAACTAGAGAAAATATTTTAGAAAATGTATGGGGGTATGATTATTTTGGAGATGGAAAAATTATTGATATGTATATAAAATCACTTCGAAAGAAATTAGATCCTGAAAATAGATATATAAAAACAATTCGTGGTTTTGGATATTCATTAAAAAAGGAGGATTAATTTGAAAACACTTTCTGGAACTCTTAGAAGAAGTTCGATTCAAACAATCTGTTTATTTGCAGCAGTATTAACAATATCCCTTTCAATAACAGGGAAGTATCTTATAAACTCATCAAAGCATACAATGAGAAATGCTATGGCTTTTTTGAAATATGAAATCTTAGAAGAGGTAAGTTCAAAATCTATGGAGATATTTGAAGGAGACCTTGTAAATAGTCTTTTTAGAGTTGAGAATCCATCCCTTGAAGATTTAAAGATAACTATAAAATATAAAGATCATATCTATTCAGAAACTCAAGATAAAAAGATTCTAAATTTTGCGATTGAAGATAAGGTTACAAATATTCACATGTATGATTATCTAGTTTTAAAAAATGAACTGAAAAATAGAGATGGAGAAACGTTTACAGTTATACTTGTAAAAAATTTAGGAGACGAAAAAAAGTTTTTCTTTGATATGATATATATTTTTCTGGCCGGGCTTATAGTAACTGTTGCAATTTCGAGTTTTGCTTTTAATCGCCTCTTGAAAAAAGTTGATAAACAGCTTTCATTATTAGAAAAATTAAATTCAAATATAACTTTAGAAAATTTAGAAGTTATAAAGCCAACAAATTATTTTAAAGAGTTTGACACAATTATAGATTCTTATGAGGAGATGTTACTTAGACTTGATGAGCAAAATAAAAAACAGATAGAATTTGTTCACAACTCATCTCATGAATTAAAAACGCCGTTATTCATAATAAGTGGTTATATTGATATGATAAAACGTTGGGGAAAAAAAGATCCTGAAGTTTTCAATGAAGCATTAATTTCAATAGAGGACGAAACTAAAAATATGAATCTTTTAATTGAAAAACTTCTTTTTATAGCTAAAGAATCCGATATTCGTAGCGAAAGAAAAGAGATTGAATTTTCAGAGATTATTTTAGGGTGTATATCTGGGTTGAAGCATCAATATCCTAAAGCAGATATAATATTTAACCCAGAATACACAATCATAAAATCTGATGAAGCATTAATAAAGTTATTGGTAAAAAATCTTTTAGAAAATGCGATTAAATACGGAAAAGATAATCCTATTGTAATATCTCTTTCAAATAATGAAGAGGAAAACAGAGCAGAATTAACAATAGAAGATCAAGGAATAGGAATGACACCAGAAGAGTTACACCATATATATGATAGATTTTTTAGAGCTAACAAATCTAGAAGTAAGGAGATTGCAGGACATGGACTTGGAATGTCTATAGTTAAGAGGATAGTTAATATTTTAAAATTAGATATAAGAATATCGAGTACTCCAAATATTGGGACAACAATAAAATTATTATTTGACTTATAAAAGATTACATAATTATTTAAAATTAGGAGGAGTTTATGTTTAAGGATAAAAAACTTTTATCACTTTTGGGGTTGAGTTTTATCTCATTTTTTTCAACAATTTGGGTTAGAAAAGCTGACCTTATGGAATCTAGAAACTTTATAACAGCAAGAGAGATTGTTCTTAATAATGAATGGCTTGTGACAACTCTAAATGGCCAATACCGTTTCGAAAAGCCACCTCTACCAACATGGTTAACTGCAATTGTAATGAAAATGAGTGGGAATTTTTCAGATGAATGGATTTTAAGAATTCCAGTTGCACTTTGTTCTATTTTATTGATATTTTTTATTTACCGTATGGTTCAAGAGTTATCAAAAGATGATAATCTAGCCTTTATATCTGCTTTCATAGCAAGTACAACATTTATGTTGACGAAAGTTGGATCTGAAAACGCTTGGGATGCATATCCATATATATTTATGTTTGGTTCGATAACTTATTTAATTAAAAATCTGAGAAGCGAAAAAAAAACTTATCTATTTTTAGCAGGAGTTTTTTTAGGCTCATCACTGTTGAGTAAAGGACCCGTTGCTTTGTATGGAATGTTTATTCCATTTTTAATTTCATATGGAGTAATTTTTGGTTTTAAAACATTGAAAATTAATAAGTGGAGAATAGCTGGGTATTTAGCTATAGGAATTGCATTAGCTTCTATTTGGCCAATAGCTATGCTGATAGAGAATAAAGATTTGTTTCTATCTGTTATGATGAAAGAAAAGGATACATGGTCAAGCAAGCATGTGAGAGGATTCTTTTTCTACTTAAACTATTTCCTATTTATGGGTGGCTGGATATTCTTTTCAGTAGCTACATTTTTAAGAAAGTGGTCTTTTAAAAACGAAAATAAAAATAAAATCTTTAAATTTGGATTTATTTGGACAGTTCTAACGTTTCTGTTTCTTTCAGTTGTAAAAATGAAGAAGGAAAGATATGGGTTCCCAATTTATATTGTGTCTTCAATTCCTATAGGGGTGGTTTTAAACTATTATTTGAATACAGACTGGAATATCTTGGAGAAATTTGATAAATTATTATTTAGAGTTCAAAGCTGGTTGTTATTTGTTGTAGCTATCGGTGGAATTGGACTTGTATTTTGGAAACGATTTAATATGTTTTATTTAGCAATTCCATTTTTGGTCTTACTATTTGTGCTGATTAAGTCGTATTCGAAAAATAAAAATATATTAAAACAGCGAGTTATCTATTTGACTGGATTGTCATTGATATTGGTAAATTCTAGTTTAACATGGATAATAGAAAAAGATATTAGAAGCAAAAAAAGTGTATCTATACAATCTTTAGAAACTTTACAAAAAAATAAAAAAAGTTTTGAAATATATTCCTCTGATTTCTCTATTGATGATGTTTGGAGTGTTGGGCAAAATATCTATCCACTAACGGAAAAGACAGAGTTACCTGAAGAGTTTTATATATTATCTAAAGATTCATCTTTTGAAAATAAAGATAAATACAGTATTGAGTATACAGAATCATATGCTAGATTTAGTGATAGTAATGATTTAATCTATCTTTATAAAATAATAAATAAATAGAATTATAAAAGTCAAACAAGGATATATATAATAAAGATGGTAAAAATAACATGACAAGTATTTAAGGGAGGAGTAAAGCAAAGAATAGATACATAGGGGGAAAGTTATGAGAAAAAAACTATCGATTTTATTGATACTAATTTTAAGTGTTACTAAAGCATGGGGTGCTGGAAATATATATTTTTGTGGTGGCAGTGCAGAAAAAAAGATAGCTTTAACATTTGATGATGGTCCGAATGATACATCTTTATCTAAAATTTTAAACTTATTGAAAGAGGAAGAGATAAAAGCTTCTTTCTTTTTTATAGGAAGAAATATAAAAGCTAAAAAAGAACAAGTAAAAAAAACATTTGATGATGGACATTTAGTATTAAATCATAGTTATAGTCATTTAAATTTTCAGAAGGCATCAAAAGAAGAGATAGTTAAAGAAATAGAGAAAACTAATTTATATATAAGTGATATAATAGGTTTAACCCCGACATTATATCGTCCACCCTATGGAATAAATACAGCAAATGTAAAATTAGCCGTAAAACAAATAGGGATGGATATTATTCTTTGGAATGTAGATGGGGAGGATTGGAACTCTAAAAAAACTGTAAAAGAAATTGTAGAGATACAAAAAAAACAAACGAAGAATGGAAGTATAATACTTATGCATACTCAGCCAGATAAATATACATCATATGAAGCATTAAAAGTTCTTATTCCATATTATAGAGAACAGAATTATGAGTTTGTTCGGTTAGATGAACTTTTAAGAGTCAATGCATATAAAAAATAAATAAAAAGGAGATATCTAAAGATTTAAAAGATATCTCCTTTTTATTTTTAAGTATTTATAACCAGTCATTAAATTTTTTTATAAAATATTTTTTCATTACTAGAACTATTAAGAAATACCCTAGGATTATTAAGAATAACCAGAAATAGTAGCTGCTTGCAAGAGGTACAAACCCTAATGTGGTACTTAGTTTACTATAAGGAACAAATATAGCAAACATCATAATTGTAGTTGTTAAAAGAATAACTTTTACGTTTGCATTAGACTGTATAAACGGAATTTTTCTAGTTCTTATAAGATGAATTATAAGAGTTTGAGAGATAATACTTTCAATAAACCAACCGGTGTGAAAAAGATCTTGAGTAGCAGCAGTATTGGCTTTAAAAATGCAAAACATCAATAAGAATGTTAATATATCAAACACAGAGCTAAGAGGGCCAATATAAATCATAAACTTTGCAACATTTTTAGCATTCCAATTTTTAGGAGTAATAATTTCCTCTTTATCAACATTGTCCCAAGGAATAGAAATTTGAGATATATCATATAATAAGTTTTGGAAAAGTATCTGTATTGGAAGCATTGGTAAAAATGGTAAAAATGCACTTGCTAAAACAACACTGAAAACATTTCCAAAATTAGATGAAGCTGTCATTTTTAAATATTTTATCATATTAGTATATATTTTTCGTCCAACGATAACTCCTTCTAAAAGAACGGATAGATCTTTTTCTAAAAGAATTATTTGAGCTGATTCCTTGGCAATATCCATAGCTGTGTCTACAGATATCCCTACATCACATTGTTTTAAAGCCGGAGCATCATTGATTCCATCACCCATATATCCGACTGTATTTCCCATATCTTTTAAAAGTTTTATAATTCTACTTTTATCTATCGGAGAAAGTTTGCAGAAGATATTAGTAGTTTTTAATAAATCTTTCAATTGGGTATCATTTAAAACTTCGAGTGTATTTCCATTTAAGCAACCAGTTATTATCAAATCGATATCTTTACAAATTTTTCGAGTGACAAGCTCATTATCACCAGTCAATATTTTTATATCCACACCATATTCATTTAAATTTTTTAAAACATCACTGACACCATCTTTTGCTGGATCTAAAAAACCTAACATTCCTATAAAACTCATTTCAGATTCATCTTTAATTGTAAAATTAAGTTCTCTATTTTGAGAAAGAGATTTTTTAGTAATTCCAATTACTCTCATGCCATCTTCGTTTAGTTTAGAAACAATATTTATAATTTTTTCTTTGATTTTTTGATTCATCGGCTGAGTTATATTATTTATCTCAATAAAATTTGAAACATGTAGCATCTCTTCAATAGCCCCTTTGGTAATCATAAATCGATTACTGTTATTATCCTCTAGAATAACAGACATTCGTCTACGTTCGAAATCAAAAGGTAACTCATCAACTTTTTTAAACTCATGTTTTACTCCGTAGTGTTCCTCTTCAAACTCTAAAATGGCTCTATCCATAAGATTTTTAAGTCCAGTTTGGAAATAACTATTAAGATAAGCTAGATATAAAACATAATCATCCTCATCACCATTGAAATTTATATACTTTACAACAGCAACTTTATCTTGAGTTAAAGTTCCAGTTTTGTCTGTACAAAGAATATTCATAGCACCAAAATTATGTATAGCATCAAGTTTTTTTACAATTGTTTTCTTTTTTGAAAGTTCAATGGCACCTTTTGTAAGATTACCAGTTACAATCATAGGTAACATCTCAGGTGTCAATCCTATAGCAACAGAGATACTGAAAAGAAAAGCCTCAAACCAAGAACCTTTTAAATAACCATTGATAAAGAAAACAATAGGTACCATAATAATCATAAATCTAATAAGAAGCTTAGAGATATCATCAATTCCTTTTTCAAAGCTATTTGTAGTTGAACTATTCTTCAAAGATTCACCAATGGCATTTAGATAACTATTTTTACCAGTTGCTAACACTACACCAGTAGCACTGCCACTTAAGACATTTGTTCCCATAAGTAAAATATTTGTTAAATCGGCAATTGAAGAGTCACTAGAATGCAAAATTGAATTTTTTTCTATCGGTGCGGATTCTCCTGTAAGAGCAGATTGACTAAGAAAAAGATCTTTGCTTGATATAACTCTTATGTCTGCGGGAATAATATCTCCAGCAGCAAGTTTAACAATGTCACCAGGAACGAGAAGTTTCATATTTATCTCTTCTGAAGTATTATCTCTTATAACACTTACAGTTGTTGTAATAAGGTTTTTTAGAGCTTCAGCAGTTTTTGAAGATTTATACTCTTGAACAAATTTTATAAGACTACTGACTAGAATCATTGAAAAAATAAGAACTATAGAAAACCAAGAGCGGTCATGTTTTTGAGCAAAGATTATATCTGTAAAAAATGAAACTCCAGCTAATATTGATAAAATTAAATTAAATGGATTTATAAAAGCTAAGAAAAGTTGAATATACCAAGGCTTTACTTTTTCTTTTACAATCTCATTTATTCCGATATCTTTTAATAAAGTTTCACTTTGGGTTTTAGATAAGCCACTTAATGAGGTATTCAAAGTTGAGAAAATAGTTTCAATATTGGCTTGAGAGAACAATTTCAAAATAGGACTATTATCATGTTTATTATTTTCAGAGCTGATATATTTCATAAAATCACATCCTTAAATTATGATTCATCAGTTTTATGAATTGCTTGAACTATTCCACCGCTAGTTAAAGAAACAATATCTTTTAATACAAGAGGAAATATTAGATGTCCAGCATAAGCTATGTAGACAGGTTCCCATTCTGGTTTAAATTTATCTTTAAATAGTTTTAAACCTTTAAAATTATAAAAGTGTTTTTCATGATTAAAAATAAAATGCTCTACACTTTTATATGGAGTTAAAATATGTTTATCTATTCCTGAAAGAGGAACAATTCCTAAACTAAAAGCCGCATAGTTATTTTCTTTAGCATAAAGAATGAGAGAAACAAAAAAGAATTCCATAACTCCGTTTTCAAGATTTCCTCTATGTCTCATAAGATCAAGAGTTAAACACTCCTTATTAGGTGTTCCAAAAAGAGTGGTAAAAGCAATAATTTCACCATTTTTTTCAACGATAGCTATATCAAAATTTTTGATATACTCTTCATTAAAATGTCCAATAGAAAATTTTTTTTCAGATGCATTTTTCCTTTTTAACCATTCTTTTGAGATGTTTGAAAGAGTTTCTAAAACATGAGAATTATTATGTTTTGTTATAACTTTGAAGATATAGTTATCTTTAGCTAAGTGATTATATGAATATCTAAGTTTTCTCATATCAGAGCCTTCAAGACTAAAATTTTTAAGAATTATTTTCCCGCGTTCACCTATTTTTGAGATAATCATATTATTCTTTAAATAATTTCCAATATAAGAATGATCAACTTCGTAAAAAATACATTTTTTCTCTCTTTTTTTACAAAATTCTTTAAATTCTTTAATAGCTTTTTCAAAGAATTCCTCATAACCTATAGGATCTCCCATAGCAATGTAGGAGCTACCTTTTTCACCATACATAATAAAACAACAATTTTCAGAGTTTTCAGGATAAAAGAAGAACTTTTTATCATTCAAAAGAGCTAGAAAGCCATTTTCATTTTTAGATACAGATAGACAATATTGAATTTTTTGAATGTCATTTTCGGTTATTTTTTGATTTGTTGAATTCAGATTTTTATTTGAAAAATATAGTAGTTTGTTTAACCATTTCATAAGAATTCCCCCTTTAATATTAATTAATCATTTAGAAATTATATACCAAAAAAAATGAAAATTCTTTTTAAAATTGTTATTAATATAACAAAAAATATGAAAAATAAAAATAAATAAAAGTACATAAAAAAACATTAAAAAATATTTGATAAAAAAATTCAATTTTTTTGAAAAAAAGTTTTAGTAATTTTATTTTTTATGAAAATTCCTTATATATATTATTTTGATAGATAAAAATAAATTTAATAAATGTAATTTTAAATATATAAAAATAAAAAATGAAGATAGAAAGACAAGGAACGGACATTTTTATTCCGTAAAATTGAGCAAGAAAATAGGAATAAAAAAGAACATGGAGGGGAATGAATGAAAAGATTAATAATACTTCTATTTTGTCTAATTTTTTTAGGATGTAATAAAGATGGCAAGAAAGATATGCAAGTAAAATTAGAAACTTCTGTAGAGAATAGAATTCAAGAAAAAATAGACTCACAGTTAGAAAGTTTATCTATTAATTTAAAAAAAGTATATCTAAATAACGATAAATTAAGTTATCAATTTATGGGAAATGAAAATGGAACAGTAAAAACATTTATAACTGGAAAAGAATTAGTAATTCCAATTTTATACGAAAGTATTAATAATGAGTTGATATTAAGTATTGCAATTTTAATTAATTTAGAAACAAAATCTAAAGAAGTATTTATAGATAATCTTAGAATAGATTACAAACAATTTAAAGAATTAATAATGAACGCAACAGATTGGATTTATAAAACTGATCAGTTTTCGAGTAAATATTTGTTAGAAAAATCCTTCGAAAAAAAAATTGAAGTAAAATTTCCACAAAAAAATGAGGTGAGAGTTTTTGATTCATTTATGGTTTTTGATGGTGAAAGAAATCTTAGAAATTTGATTTTAAGAGAAAAAGAAGCGACAGAATATCAAACTGTTATTTCTTTTAAAAGAAATAAGGTTATATATTTAGTTGATAAAATTAAAGATGAATATATATCAGGGTCAATAGCTGAAAATTATAACATAATGATATCTAATATAGATGAGTTAAACGAAGCTTATTTAAAACTAGATTTATTATTAAAAAATAAACAAAATGAGGGAGGAAAGTTATGAAAAGAATAGTTTTATTATTTGTTTTAATTGTATCTACAGTTTTTGGAGAAGTGAAAACACATTTAGGGAGTACGAAACTAATTAAAGATGAAAGTGGAAATGTACAAAAAGTTGCAGCTGAAAATGCATCTCCAGGTGATATTTTAGAGTACACCTTCAGTATAGATAATCAGGAAGAGGAGATTATAAAAAATCTTAGTCCTACGATTCCTGTACCTACAGGAACATCTTTGGTTCCAGAAACAGCAACACCAGATAACTATTTAGTTAGTATAAATGGAAGGGATTATTATCCATATCCAATCAAAGTTGATGGAGAGCCAGTTGAACTATCTAGTTATTTAGGTGTTGGATGGAATATTGATGAACTTAAGCCAGGAGAGAAGTTAGAATTACAAATGCAGGTTAAGTTAAATGGAGGTGAGTAGATAAATTTATGGATTTGTTTTTATTAATAAATTTTAAGAGCTTTTAAAAGAGGAGATGACGTATGAAAGAAAAAAGCAATAATAAATTTAAATCACTTTTAGCGACAACCTCAGTTTTAGGAATGATATCATATGCTTCTGCAATGGGTGCAGTAAGTTCAATACCGTTTGCTAATGCTGATATAGGAAACCAAGCTACATTAACATACCAAACACTTGGTGGAGTAGATAAGCTAGTTCAATCGAATATTGTTATCACAACAATTAATCAAACATATGCATTAAATTTAGAACCCAATAGAACAACTACTATAACAAAAGGTCAGAATGCAATATTTAATCATACATTAACAAACTTAGGTAACGGACCTGATAGTTTCCTAATTACTAACAGTTATTTAGCTGGAAGAGGAGTAAAAATCTATTTAGATGTTAATAATAATGGAATAATTGATGGAAATGAAACTGAAATTCCATTAGTTGATGGAAAGCGTACTATTAGTGGTGTAGGAGCATTTGAAACTAGAAGTATCTTAGTTGTAGTTCCAACGAGTGTTACTGATACTGGTCCATCAGTAACAGGAAACATTACTGCAGCGAGTATAGGAGACTCAAGTAAAACTAAACTTGTAACTGAAACAATTAACTTTACAGCAAATGCAAACGTAGGAGTTTATAAAGCTTTGAGTTCTGCTTCAGGAGCGTCTGATGTAGCGAGAGAAGTAACAGTTTACTTAAAGGTATATAATGATTCTTTAACAGCTGGATCAGCATTTGCTCTAAAAGATGAATTAAATACAAAGTTTGAGTACTTAGAAAATAGTGCAACATGGCAAGACTTTAATTCCAATACTGTAGTTCCTTTGACAGATACATTTAGTGCAGAAGGAATAACATATAGTGTTGTTACAAATGCTAATAATAAAAAAGAGATTAATTTTGGGTTAGATACTGTAGTTCCTTTTTCAATCGAATCGACAGGTGGATTATTATCATTCAAAGTTAGAGTAAAGCAAAATGAAAATATAGGAACAATTCCAAATAAAGCAAGCTTTGAATTTAATGATACAGTAGAAACAATTACAAAAGATTCTAATACTGTAAATTATACAGTACTAAAATATGTAAAAGCAGAGTTTACAGGAGAGACAGTAACAAATGCTCAAGCGGGTCAAGAGATTAGATTCGTAAACGTATTTAAAAATACAGCAAATGCACCAGAAATATATAACTTAGCAGTAGCTGATAAATTCTTCCCTGTTGGAACAACATTTAGAATGATGTTACAATCACCTGGGCAAAATGAAAAACCTGTTTTAGACAACAATGGTGATGGAATAATAGATACAGGAATAGTAGGAATAAACGAAGTAATTAATGTAGTTTTATATGCACAATTACCTCAAAATATAGCAAATCCACAACCTAATTATACTGTTAAAAAAATTGCGACAAGTACATTCACACCTGCGTATAATGTAAATGCAATAGATACATTAAATACAATTACAGCAGCTACAGTGGATTTAACAAATATTGATAGTTTATCTACAAATGCAAACGCTCCAGGAAAAGGATTGGGACCTGAAGCATCTCCTGTTACACAAAAGTCATTAAACCCAGGAGAAACTACAAACTTTGTTTTACATGTAAATAATACAAGTTCATACATAACAGATACATTTAAATTAGAGGTAAGTACTAAGCCTGATTTCTCAAATTTAGTTATGCCTACAGGTGTATCAGTTAAATTTAAGATAAGTGGTGGAGTTGAATCAACGGTAACGTCAGCAATACTGCCTAATACTAGCCAAAGAGTTGACGCGGAAGTATCTGTAGCACTGAATACAGTTGCTCAAACAGTTCCTCTATACTTTAGAGTAACATCGTTAACGACAGGTGCAAGAGATACTAAATATGATGCTATGACCATAAATGCAATTAGAAATGTTTCAATAACTCCAAATAATACATCATCAACTTATGCTGGTGGAACAGTTATTTATACACATACTGTAAAAAATAATGGTAATGTAAAAGAAGGGGATGGAAGTTCAAGTAATATCTTCTTAGTATTATCAGAAACAAAATCTTGGGCAGCTTCAGATATATTCTTAGATACTAATGGAAATGGAGTTTTCGATTTAGGAGTAGATACACCATTTGGAGATTTTGCAACAATTAATGGATTAAATCCAGGTCAAGAAGTTAAAATCTTTACAAGAGTTGTTGCATCGATTGGTGCTCCAGCAGGAGATAACAATATAACAACAATAACACCAAATGTAAGCCAAGGAACATATTCAGTTCCAGCAACAGTGACAGTGGCAACAGACACAACAACAATCTTAGCTGAAGATTTAACAATAATAAAAGGACAAAAATTATCACCAACAGAAAATTATACAACAAGTCCACAAAGATCAAATCCAGGAGGAACAATATACTATAAGATTGAAATAAAAAATAATGGAGCAATAGATGCTACAAATGTAAAAATAAAAGATACGGTGCCATTCTATACAACTCAATACCATAAAACAGGTGTATCAAGTCCAGGAGAAGGAACAGATTATGTTGCATCTTACATAGTTATTGATTCAAATGGTACGGCAGGAGCTTTTAAAGTAGCTGAAACACAACCAGGTTTAGGAAAGAGAGGAGATATAGTAGCGAATGTAGGAACATTAAAACCTAAAGAAAGAGCTATACTTTATTTCCAAGTTAAGATAGATGAGGTTCCAACATCGTTACCATCGGGAGACGCATAAAATAAGTTATATAGTTAAAATTAACTTATTTTAAAAATATAAAATTAAAAGGAGGGTCAATATGAAAAAAATGAAGTATTTCTCATTTTTAGTGACTCTCCTTTTTTTTAATATTAGCTTATATTCAAATGTAATAGTAAATACAGGATATTTATTAGGAGAAAATATTCAAAAATCTAGTAATAAAGTTAGAGTAGATGTATTAAATCGAATTATAAAATTTAAAACTCATAGTAGTAATATATCCGAACAGAATTTAAGTGCTGAAAACAAAATATCAGTAGTGGGAGAGTTGGATTTAACAAACTTTAACACTTCATTTTTTTATTTTAAGCTAAATATTTATAGTCGATTTTATCCATATAAATCTAAATTTTATTTACAAGAAGATGGAACAGAAGAATTTATAGAAATACCTAAAGAAAGTGATATTTTATTAAAAACAAAACTGATAGAAATAATGGGGGGAAAAAAATATAAAATAGTTGTTTATGGAACTGATATAAAAAATGCCGTGAATTTAGATGAGGGATATTTTTCTTTGGAGGCCTTTCATAATGGGAGTAGTTTGGGTGAAGTTAAAAATAAATTATTTATTGATTACTCTATACAAGTAGCTCCTTCTGGTGAGAATGAATCAGTTCAACAGTTATCAGTAGATGGTATATTGACAGCTAATTTAAAAATTAATTTTAAGAATCTTCTAAAAGAAAAAATTCGTCTAAAAATAAAACTAAGTAATGATATATTAGTCAATGAGGTTATTGGCAAAATAGGTGATTTAGAAGTTAAATTTTATTTGAATGAAAAAGATGGAACTTTTTATTCTGATGAAATAGAGGTTGATGGAGAAATATTAACAGATATTTTTCTAAATGGAGCAAAAGCTGTTAATAATTCAAAGATTGGAGAGTTTAGAGTATCGGTTTTAATTGGAGATATTGATTGTGGGGGTATAACTAATACGGTTATTTTAGAGTCAAAAAATAAAATTTTATTAGAGAAAAAAGTAAAACAAAAGTCGGCTAGAGTTGGAGATTTAATAAAATATACATTAGATGTTAAAATAAGTGATGATGAAAGTTTTAAAAGTTTTATTTTTAGAGATTTTTTACCAAGAGGATTTGACTTAATAGAAGAAAGTATAAAAGTTAGTAAAGGAACGATTAATAATTTAAAAAAAGAAAAAGGTAATACTTTTTCTTTTGAAATTAAATTTTTAGAAAAATATTTTGAAGAAACATTATTGACAATAGAATATATGGTTAAAGTTGGAGTAACTTCAAAACATGGAAAAAATATTAATAGAGCAGTTATTTATGGGAATAATAATGTAAATCCAACAAGCGAATCTAATTTAGCTTCTGTTGGTGTAAATATAGATACAGAAAATTTTTCTGAAAAAGGTATTATTTTAGGCTTGATTTATTTAGATTTAGATTTAGATAATAAATATGACAGTAAAAAGGATAAAGTTATTCCAGGAGTTAAAATTTTTTTAGAAAATGGTGATTTTGCTATAACTGATGAAAATGGGAAATATAGCATATTTGGAGAAGATGCGACAACACATATAGCCAAAATAGATAGAAAGAGTTTAATAAAAGGAATTAAAGGAGTTAAATTGACTTCGAAGCATAGTGAAAATGGTGAGTCTCAATTTGTGGATTTAAAAAAATCACAATTGTATACTGCTAACTTTGCTTTTCAATTAGAAAAAGATATTGATAGTGAAAATATTTTAAAAAAAATAGAAACAAGAAAAAAATTTATTGATGAAAATACAAAAAAAGAGCACATATACAATGTAGAGAGTAAAGAATTAAGTTTTAAAGGTACATCAACAGTCACAGAAAAAAAAGAGATTGGAGAAAAAGGAACAATAAATAGTTTTGCAGCAATTGAATTTAAAAATAAGCCTATTTTACCTGATGATGAGACTTCAGATGAAGATAAAAAAGTTGTTGTTGAAGATCTAAGAGGAAAGTTTAATATATTAACAGCTGAACAATTAACAAATGATATAGAAAAACTAGATAATGCATTAGATATAATGAATATCTCAAATGGAGATGTCGTTTTAGAAAGTATGACATTTCAAATAAAAGCACCATCTGGAGGAATAGTTAATCTTTATGTAAATAACAAAGAAGTTGATATAAATCATATAGGATTACGGGCTAGTTCAGCTTTAAATTCACTTTTTTTCTTAGAGTATTCATCAGTAAAATTAGAAAAAGGAAAAAATACGATAAAAGCTAGCTTTTTAGATCCATTTGGAATAGAAAGAGCGAGTGTTCAAAAAGAAGTTTTAGTAAGAGGAGAATTATCGAAAATAAAATTTGAAAAATTACCAAAAAATGAAAATGAAGACGATATTGAAAAATTTATAGTTAAAGGAACTGATGAAAATGGTTTAGATATTCCATATTCTTTAAATACAACAATATTAGAATCTGGAGGTGGGGAATGGGTTACAGCAGATCGTAACTCAGCAATAAGAGGATTGCAAATCGTTATTCCGCCTAACTCTGAAAGTGAAATATATTTTAGACCAGATCCAGGAAAGAAAAAAATTAAATTTAATGTAACACTAGAAACTGTAGAAAAAGAGTTTGAATTTGAAGTTTTCGGAAAAACAGAAGAATTATTTGTGAATGGACTTATTGAAGGAAGAATAAATTTAAAAGGTGGAGCAGCTGAAAATTATTTCTTTGAGAAAAAAATAAATAACTTATATAAGGATAAAATAAATTACAGAGGAGCTGTTTTTGCTCAAGGGCATGTAAAAGATGAGTACTATTTAACAATGACATATGATAGTGCTAAAGAAGATGAAAAATTCTTTGCATATGAAAATCCAGACGAGTATTATCCAATATATGGTGATAATTCAATAAAAGGATATATAGGTGAATCAAAAGAGGATCTTTATATAAAAATAGAAAAGCAAGATTCATATGTAATGTATGGAGATTATAAAACTTCAAATATGTTTGATGATAGATTAAGATTAAATGAATATTCAAGAACATTAACAGGAGCTTCGTCGAGTATAAAAGAAGGAAATTTTCAAATAAATACGTTTATAGCAAAAACAAGTAGTCAAAAAGTTATTGAAGAGATTCAAGGAAAGGGGCTATCAGGACCATATAATCTTTCAAATAGAAATATATTAGAAGGTAGTGAAGAAGTTAATTTAATCATATACAGTAAGAAAAACGGGACTGTTTTATCAGAAACATCTCTAAGCCGAGGTCAAAGTTATACAATAGATTATGATTTGGGAAGAATATATTTTTCAGAACCTATAATGGGATATGATTCTGATTTTAATCCATTGTTTATTAAAATAAATTATGAAGTTTCAGAGGATGACGGAGATAAATACTTTGTTTATGGAGTAAATGCAGAGTATGATATAACAAGTAAAATAAAAATAGGGACTTCGTACATAAATGATGAAAATACAAGTTCTAAATATGAAATGAACGGTATTTATATGGTGTTTGAAAATGAAAAAAATAGATTTACTGTTGAAGCTGCTCAAACTAAAGATTTTGAAAATAAAATAGGAACAGCAGCTTCAATTCATCACAAATATAAAAATGAAAATTTGGAAGTAAAAACTATTTATGAAAAAGCAGATAAAGATTATTCTAATTCAGATAGTAAAGCATCTTCAGGTGTAGAGAAATTAGAAACTAATCTTGAATATAAGCTTAAAAATGAAAGTATACTAAAGCTTGAAATAAATTCTGTAAAAGATGAAAATAGTAGTGGAGCTTATGAAAAAAATGAGATTTACTACGGGATTCAGTTACCTAAAAAAGGAGAATTTACTTATGAAATTGGAGGAAAATATTACTACAAAAAAGACAGTATGGAAGTCTTAGAAACCAATACAGTGGGTGGAAAAGTCATATGGGAGCCAGAAGATTACGAAAGATTTAGAGGTTTTTTAGAATACGAGCAAGATATATCATTAACTGAGAATCGAAGAATTGCTTCAGGATTTGATTATACATTTGATGAAACAACCGGATTTTATTTACGTCAAGAGATTATGTCTAATTTGGGAGAACATTACTATCTTGATCCAGAAGATGAAAGTAATAGAACACTTCTTGGGATTCGAAGCAGTAAATATTTTAATAGTGAAATTTTTTCTGAGTATAGAGAAAAAAATAGTGATAATAAAATACTTCCAGAAGTAGGATATGGCTTCAAAAGAAATTATGAATTAAATGAAAATCTTACAATTTATGGAACTTTTGAAAGAATAGATCCTGTTTCTAAAAAAATTGAAGATGAAAACGAAAGAAAATCATCTACATCTTTAACAGTTGGTTATGATTATGAAATGGATTCATTAACTAGAATTAAAGGGGATTTAGAATTTGAATTTGGTTCAAAAAATTCTTTTTTAAACAAATTTGGTTACGGTAGAAAAATTAATAAAAGTCTATATTTTATTGGTAAGAATAGATATTATACAGAGGGAGAAAATAAAGAAGAAAATAGGTTATTATTAGGTTTAGCCTATAGAGACGATTCAACTGGAGAATACAGTTCATTGAATAAATATGAAATGAATTATTCAAGTAATATAATTGATGATAATTACAAACAGTTAACACATATTCTTAGAAGTTCTCACAGCTATAAAATTAATGAAAATTTTGATACAACTATGACTTTAGGAGCTAAAAATATTAGAAGTAATTATGAAAACATAGCTACAAACTATAGTGCATACTTAGTTGCAGGAACTTTAAATTATAGTATTTTTGAAAATTGGACAGCTGGAATTAATTTGGCAACTTTATTTGATAGTGAAAAAAATATAGATTATGGTTTAGGATTCGAACTAGGTTATATATTTAAAAGTAATTTATGGTTATCTTTAGGATATAATTTTGTTGGTTTTAGGGATAAAGATTTTGATCCAAATGGAGAATTAGCTCAAGGATTGTTTCTAAGATTTAGAATGAATATAGGAGATATGTTTGATAGATTTAAAGAAAATGGAAAGAAAGAACCTCCAGAGAAAGTAGAGATAGTAGATGTGTATAATTTACCTAAAGAAAAATAATAAAGGTTATTTATTTTATGAAAATGTGATATACTATTAATCTGAGAAAATGTTATGGAGGAATTTCCAATGAATGAGATATTAGTAAAAATTTCAAAAAAATATATGATGGCTTTAGAAAAACAAAGTCCTGAGGATAAAGAGAGTAATATAATATACGGAAAGATATTAAATATATTAGAGAAAAATCCTGAATTAAATCTTTTTGGTCTTTTAGAAGAGTTAAACAAAGGAAAGAAGTTTTATGAGAAGAACAAAGTCAGAAATCGTAGAGATAGATTAACAAATCTAGATATTATGATAAAAAATGCAAATACAATTGTAGATAATCTTTTAGAAGAAGATGAAGAGAGTCTAAGAAGAATAGAGAGAAGCTTAAATAGAAGTGATATTTATAGAGATAGAATGGCTATGAATATTTTATTAGCAGAGTTTCCATCACACGAATTACACGAGGTTTATTATACAATAAAAAATGATCAATGTAAGAAGTTTTTATTAGAAGTTGTAAGCGAAATAAGAGCTGAAAGATAAAAATAAGACATCCTTTGTAATAGTAATTATACTGTTATGAAGGATGTCTTTTATTGTGAATTTGATTATGACAATTAATTATAATGAGCTTTTAAAGTGAAATTCCCTGAATATATTCCCGGAGCTTGGTCACGACTTACATCAGTCGAAGCAGCAATATTCAGAATCTGTTTTCCTGAGTCAGATAATTCAATAACATCATTTCCAGGAGTAATCCATTCACCAGGTTTATTTATTTGAGTACAATTAAATAAAATTGTGAAAGTATTATTCCCATTTTTTAAAGGAACTCTAAAACTATCTCCTTCAGATTTTACACCTTCAAAAGTTATTCTAACTTTCGAATTAGATTCTCCTTGAAGCGAGAAACTAGAAAAAGCTTGATTGAAAGTTCCAGGTAAAATATCGCCGAACTCTAGATCTTTATCAGCTTTTACTGTTAGCGGTTTTAAAACCTTAGCATTAATCTGCATTATTGCTTGATTAGACTGTCCTTCATTTGATAAAAGATTTAGAGACACCACCCCAAATAAAGTGCTTAACATTAAAATTTTTCTCATTAATTCCCTCCTAATAAAAACAAAAAAACCAACTACACTATAAAGTGTAGCTGGCTGTCATTTAAAAGACCCTGTAGCTTTGCGTCATAAGGTTTCCCTTATTTTGCCAAAATATAAAGACTGTATTAAAATAATATAACAAAAAATAAAAAAAGTCAAATACTTTTATTGTATATTTTAAAATGTAGATTAATTGCAAGGAAAGTTGTTTATTTTACAGTAAATAAAAATATGGAATTAATGGTGTAAATTCTTTAAATATAAGGAGATGAGTAGGATGGTTATTGCATTTGTAGGTGGGATTGTTTTAGGGTTTTTATTTTTTTATAGTCTAGATTTTGGAGTAAATGAAAGTAAAAGATTTAAAAATCCGTCATTATTTATATTTATCACATCTCTAGTGAGAATTATTATTCTTTTAGGGGGTTTTTATTTCTTGGCACAAAACAATGGTTATAACTTTTTTGCAGCATTAATCGGAGCTTTAGTGTCTAGAATATATATTGTATATTTTTATAAGAATAAAAGAAAATAGATATTTAAATATCAACATAATATATATATAGCTCACGGAGTATTCTTTTTTTATAGAATGATTGAAAAAAATACAATGTAATGATAATATACCTCTGTAATGGTTCGAAAGATTAAAAGGGAATTGAGTGAAAAGCTTAAACGGTCCCGCCACTGTAAAGAGGATGAAAATAGATTAATCCACTGAATTTTTATTTTAAAATTTGGGAAGGAATATGAGTAAAGTGAATCTGAGTCAGGAGACCTGCCATTATAATCTGCGAGGACGGAGAAGAGTTTAAGCTCTTCTCTCAAATTTAAAATTATATTTGGGAGGTTATTTTTATGAAAAAATTATTATTATCACTATTTTGTTTGTCATCAGCATTAATTCTAGCTCATGGTGAAGATGCTTTTGAGGACTCAAATTTTTATACAGGGGGAAAAAGTGCTATAATTATGACACATTTTGGAACTACACATAAAGACACGAGAGCTAAAACAATCGATAGAATCAATCAAAAAGCAATTAAGGCTTTTGAAGGAAAAGCTGATGTTTTTGAGGCTTATACTTCGAGAATTGTTGCTAAAAGAGTAGAGGCTAACGAGGGAATAAAGAAGTATAATCCGAGTGAAGTTTTGACTTCATTAAAAAAACAAGGGTATAAAAATGTTATTATACAACCAACAAATATAATAGATGGTGTGGAAATGGAGTCAATAAAAAGAGAGGTTTTACTTCATTCAAAAGATTTTAATAATTTGAGAATAGGGGATGCACTTCTAACAGATCCACATCATTATGAAGACGCAATAAAGGCGATAATGAAAATAGCAGCACCTCTAGGGAAAAGAGAAGGAGTAGTTTTAGTAGGACATGGAACATATAATTCTGCTACTTCAGCTTATGCAATGTTTGACTATATGGCAAAAGATATGAATGAACCAATTTATGTGGGAACAGTTGAAGGATATCCAACTTTTGAAACTGTTGTGAGACAATTGAAAAAAGCTGGAAAGAAAGAAGTTGTCTTAATGCCTATGATGTTTGTAGCTGGAGATCATGCAAAAAATGATATAGCTGGAGATTGGAAAGAAAACTTAGAGAAAGAGGGATTCAAAGTAAAAGTAAAATTAACTCCTTTAGGAGAGATTCCTGAAATTCAAGATATGTTTGTAGGGAATGCAAAATTTTTAGAAAAGCATAGAAGTATTGATATTATAGAAAAAAAAGCTGGATATGCAAAAAGTAAAGATATTTAGTATTAAAATTAACAAATTTTGTATATAATGTAGATGAGGTGATTTTATGAAAATTAAAAATATCGATTCAAACTTAAATATTCATGAGATTTATTTAGCCGGAGGATGTTTTTGGGGAGTAGAGGCCTATATGAAAAAAATATCTGGAGTGATAGATGTTGTTTCAGGTTATGCTAATGGTTCTACAGAAAATCCAAGCTATGAAGATGTTATATACAGACATACAGGTCATGCCGAAACAGTAAAAGTGATTTATGATAGAAATATTATAGATTTACCTCTACTTTTGAAATATTATTTTAGAATTATTGATCCAACTAGTTTAAACAAACAGGGTAATGATAGAGGAACACAGTATCGAACAGGGATTTATTATACTGATTTAAATGATAAATCAATAATTGATAAGGAGATATTAATTCTACAGCAAAGTTATTCTGAAAAAATTCAAATTGAGATAAAAGTTTTGGAAAATTTTTATTTGGCAGAAGAATATCATCAAAATTATTTAAAGAAAAATCCAAATGGTTATTGTCATATTGATTTAGAAAATTTTGAATCTATTTTAGTTGATAAAAAATAAAAAGATAAAACCCCGTTTTAGTTTTTAACTATACGGGGTTTATTTTTTTAAGTTATTCAGCTCTTAAAGCATCTATAGGATTAAGTTGTGAAGCCTTTTTAGCTGGTGTGACTCCGAAGATAACTCCTATGAATGTTGAAACTCCGAGTGCTAATGATATTGAAAATATCGAAAATACTGGAGGGATATTTACAAAGTATCCAATTATAAGAGCTAACGAAACTCCAATAACTACACCTACAACTCCACCGATTCCTGTTAAAATAACAGACTCCATTAAAAATTGAATTAGTATATCTTTGTTTGTAGCACCAATTGCTTTTCTTATTCCGATCTCCTTTGTTCTTTCAATAACACTAACTAACATTATATTCATAACTCCGATTCCACCAACAAAAAGTGAGATACCAGCAACAAAAGTTATAAATAGATTTAAAGTACTTAGAATTTTATCAAATGAAGCAGCAGCATTACTCATAGTTTCAACTTGATATAGTCCTTTAACTCCGCTAATATCCTCTAAAACTTTATTAGCAGCACTCATATCAGTAGCTAACTCTTCAGGGTTTTTAGATTCTACAATTATAGAGTTATATCCTCCTGTAGATAGATTATAAACTTTATCATACGTGTTAAGTGGGGTTCTCATAAATCTAGGGATTCTTTGTCCACCCATAACTTTCACAAGTTCTTCTAATGGATTTTTAAAAACTCCAACAATTTTATAAGTGATAGGGCTATTTTTTCTTCCAATAGCAAAAGACATCTCATTTCCAACAGCATTTTCTGAACTACCAAAAAGACTTTTAGCGGTAAGATTATCTATCACTAAGATTTTCTCACCTTTTTCATATTCAAATGGAAGAAAAGCTCTACCGTAAAGATATTCAGCTTTGTCAATTTTCTCATAGTCTGGAGTAGTTGCAGTGAGCTGTATCATCTCACGTCTACGCCCCACTTCAATAAAAACTCTAGTACTTATATTTGCACTTACATTTTTAAAAAGATTAGTTGATTTTAAACTTTCTATTATCTCTGGTTCTAAAAGATATTTCCATCTAAACTCTTCATCATCTTTATCAACTGAGATTGTAAATTTTCCATATCCGCCCTCTTTTAAATCTCCAGTTATATTTTGTTGTCCACCTTTTCCAATAGCAGACATTGTTATAACAGAAGAGATTCCGATTATAATTCCGAGCATAGTTAAAAATGATCTGACTTTATTGCCTCTTAAATTCTGTATAGCACCTTTTAAACTTTCTAAAAAATTCATACATTTCTCACATCCTCGATAACCTGACCATCTTTGAATCTGATAACTCTTTTACAAGCTTTACCTACCTCAGGTTCATGTGTAACTATAATTATAGTTTTCCCTTGTTCGTTCAACTCTTTAAAAAGTTGCATAATCTCTTTCTCAGATGTACTATCTAGGTTTCCAGTGGGCTCGTCAGCTAAGATTATAGAAGGCTCATTTACAAGAGCACGAGCTATGGCTACTCTTTGCCTTTGTCCTCCCGAAAGTTCATTAGGTTTGTGATCTAATCTATCCCCTAATCCTACTTTTTCGAGTACAGCCTTGGCTTTTTGAGCTCTTTCTTTGTGATGAACACCAGAATATACCAATGGAAGCTCAACATTTTCTAAAGCTGATAACTTTGAAAGTAGATTGAATGATTGGAATACAAAGCCAATTTTTTTATTTCTAATTTTAGAAAGCTCTTCATCTTTTAGTTTTGAAACTTCAATTGCATCTAGAATATATTCGCCCTCGAAAGTGTGATCAAGACATCCTAAAATATTCATCATAGTTGATTTTCCACTTCCACTACTTCCCATAATAGCAACAAACTCACCTTTTTCGATAGAGAATGTTATATCTTTTAGAGCATGAAGTTTCATCTCACCGTTTATATAGTATTTATCTAAGTTTTTAATTTTTATCATTGAGGTTTCTTACCTTTCCCTCTTGGAGATTCACTTGAAATCTCAGAGATTTTTATAGTTACTTTTTCATCAGAAGTTAAAGATTCTCTTGGATTTGTTAAGAATATCTCACCTGTACTTAATCCCTTAGTGATGATAACATTATCTCCTTTCAAATCTTTAAACTCAACAACTCTTTTTTGAATTTTTCCAGCTTCATCAGAAGTATAGATATAATATTGGTTGTTATCAAAAAGTAAAGAAGTTGAAGGAATTATTATTCCAGGTTCATCCTCACCTAAGAAAATTCTAGCTGAAACTTTGAAACCAGGCACAATATGTGGAATCTCCTCTGTTGGTCTAACCTCTACTTGTAAAACATTTTCAGAAGTTGTTTTAGAAACTTGAGAAACTCTTGAAATTTTTGTGATAACTCCTGGATATGATATTTTTTTTTCGAAAACTTCTGGTTTTATAACTAATTTTTGATCTAACTTAATCTCTTTAACTTCGTATTCAGGAACCTCTAAAATTATTTTAATATCCGAAAGGTCTGCAAGTTCTAAAAGAGGCTCATCTGTATTAACAGAGTAGTTCTCTTGAGCATAAAGTGTTGTAACAGTTCCACTAACAGGACTTTCTATTTTTTCAGCAGTTTTTTCTAAATCCTCTTTGTAGTAATCTATACTGATTTCAGATGTTCTTATCTGCTCAGCAAGTTCTTTAACAGAGTTGTTAGAGCTCCCGCCTATTTTATTTAACTCTTTTTCAACAGAATAATTTCTTTTTAATTTAGAAAGATTTATCTCCTCTTTTTCCAAGTTTCTTTTTATATTGTTTCTTTCTGTTTCATCAAACGTCATTAAAAGTTGCCCTTTTTCAACAAAGTCTCCCTCTTGTATAAGAACATTTTTAACTTTTAATTTTTTATCTACGAAAACTTTTTTAGTATCGTTTGCCTCAACACTTCCATCGACATCAATAAAGCCACTTCCTTTACTAAGAACAGCTCTTTGAGCATTGTATGTGATTTCAGATGAAGTGTTTTGAGTTTTAGTTCCACATGCAGTAAGACCTAAAGTCATCGTTAAAATTATCGGTATTAAATATTGTTTTTTCATTAAATCTCACTCCTTACTATAATTTGATATATATATGCATTTAAAGAGTTTTTAGCTTTCTCTTTTGAAACTTGGAGCTCAAGATAGGTATCAAAAGCTTCCATAACTTCTGTGTAACTAACTTTTCCAAGCGAATTTTCCAATTTTTTTATATCATATTTACTTTTTTCTAAATTAGCACGATTTTCTAAAACAAGATAATCCTTTTGTAAAGTAAAATAGCTATCTTGAACTTTATATCTTTCAGCCATAGCTTCATTAACTTTTTGATTGTAAGTAACTTCTTGTTGCATCAGAGAGCTTTCTTCATTGTATAAATTAATATCTTTGTAGAAGATATCTTTTGAAAACTTTAAGAAAACTCGATTCTCATCATTTTCATTATTTCTTTCAATACCAACAGAAACTTCAGGCATCTTATTATCATATTTCATATATTTTATATTCTCTTTTGTAATATTTTTTTCTAGTTGTAATTTTTGAATATCTTTTTCTCCAACATTTGTAATATATCTATCCAAATCACTTACAGATGGAGATATATCAAGAAGAGATACACCCGCAAGTTTAAGGTTATAATCATAGTAAAATCTTTCTAGGATTTTATCAAGAATACTTTCAATCTTTTGAATTTCTAACTTGATATTATTATAACTAACTAAAAGACTATCTAAATCAATTTTTGGAATAGCTCCTAACTGATAAGATTTCTCGAGAATAGTTTTCTCTTTTTCTAAAGTTAAAAGAGCGTTTTGTTTAAGCTTTAATTCAAATTGATTATCTTTATACTCTTTATAAAGAGATATAAGGTTTAATTTTTGAGTTTCTAGCCCTTGTTTTAGCTCCAGAGTTGTAAGATCTCTTGTTATTTTAAGTTTATTTAGCTCACTATCATTTTTAGAAAGAATCAAATCTTTAAGGCTTCTTTGAACTCCATATGTAACCTTGTTGTCCTCATCTTTTTGCTTTTCACCTTGAACATAAAAATCTCCATATGTAACTGTACTTTGGAAAGTGTACCTTTTTTCTTCATCCTTATACTCTGTACTACCATCAACAGCAACTCCATTATATCTTCCAGTTTTATAAAAATCCTCTTTGAAGTCATTTTGACTATTTTTTAGATTGTATAATTGATTTTGATAAGATGTTATATTGATTTCACTCAATAGATTATCTAAAGTTACCTCTTTTGAGTAAAGAAGTTTACTTAAAAGTAGGGTTATTAGTATATATTTTTTCATTTATTCTCCTTTCGTTATTCGTTTAGAAATACTTTGAAAATAACTGCTTCATCGGTTTCATCGTAATAAAGTTTATAGTTTAAAGAAAGATTTTTTAATATCTCTGAAACAACGGACAAACCTAGTCCAGTTCCTCCATATTTTCTAACTTTTTTATCATTTTTTTTAGAAAATGGTTTGAAATACTCTTCTATATTCTCATTATTCAATGGATGACTACTATTTTTTATAGTTATGGCTTCATTATCTAAAATTATATTGATATTTTTTTTCTCATTTACATATGCTAAAGAGTTTATAATTAGATTATTTAAACATCTATCTAAAAGTTTTTTGTCACTTTCTATAGTTATCTCTTCTAAATTTAATTCTAGATTGATATTATTAAGTTTAAAATCCATAGAGTAACGTTTTAAAATATTTTCTAAAGTTTCTTTTAAGTTAATATTTTCTTTTTTTATTGGAATATATCCTGATTCCATTTTACAATAGAAAAGTAACTCTTGAATAAGAGCATTCATATTAGAAGCTTCTTGATTTATATTTTTACATATATCTGGAATCTCTTCATCTTCGATAATCCCATCTAAAATAGCTCCGCTATAACCATCTATTATAGCAACAGGTGTTTTTAATTCATGAGTGACATTAGATATAAAGTTTTTTCTAAAAAGTTCAGATTTTTTTTGTTTTTCTAACTCCTCTTTCAATTGTGCATTTAATTCTAAAAGTTCAGATTCTATAGGTTGTCCCATTTTTATAGAGAAAATATAGGCTATATACAAGTTGATTGGAATACTTAAAAGTATTATATAGATAAAAAACTTCAAAGTTGATTTTATAACGTCACTTATTGGAGCAACAGAGGTTGCTACAACTAGCATATACTCCTCATCAAGTTTTTTAGCTAAAACAATTCTTCGAATATTATCTCGACCAGTTTGAACATCAATAACAGTTTTTCCTGATTTTAAATCTTCCCATAGATAGTTTTCTATAAATTTCATAGAATGAATTTTTGAATTTTTTTTATCTTTTGTGAACGAAATCTCTCTTATGAATATACCATTTTGTTCTGAAAGCTCTGAAAGTTCCTCAAAATTTTTACGAGTATATTGTTCACTAAGGGTTGTAAGTTCTCGTTTTTTTAATCTGATTTGATAGTTTTCAAGAAAAAGATAGTTTATAAGAACATAAATAGCTATGAATCCATACGTAAGTGCATTAAGAAATAGAAATATTTTTAAAGATATTCTTCTCATTCCTCAACCTCCTGAAACTTATATCCAATCCCACGAATGGTTTTGATATATCCTTCACCAATTTTTTTTCTTAAAATTTTTATCTGTGTATCAACAACTCTTTCATCTACTTCAAAATCCATAGGCCAAATATTGTTTAATATTTTTTCTCTTGTTAGAACTAGATCTTTATTCAAAATAAAATACATCAAAAGAGCAAATCCTTTATTCCCAAGATTAAGTTCCTCTCCATTTTTAATAACTTTGTAATTTTCTTTATCAATTTCTAACTCTCCAATTTTTTCAAGAGTTGTCAATCGATTTCTTTTGATAAGTGAATTGATACGAGCCATTAAAATTTTTGGTTTAAAAGGTTTTCCAATGTAATCTTCAACACCAAGTTCAAGACCTTTAATTTCATCCTCTTCTTCAGTTCGAGCAGTGAGCATTATAATAGGAGTATTAGATATTTTTTTTATCTCTCTACACACTTCCCACCCTTGAATACCAGGTAACATTACATCTAATAAAACTAAAGCATAGTTACTGCTATAAAATTTTTCTAGCCCAATCTCCCCAGTTGAAGCTTCAATAACTTCATAACCATCCTTTTCAAGATATCTTTTTAATATATCTCTTAAAAAATCTTCATCTTCTATAATTAAAATTTTTTCCATAAATAATCTCCTATATTAAAGTTATCATATCAATACATTTTAACTTAATTTATAAATATAATCTATACTATTTCAAATTTGTGTATTTTTTGTGTATAAGTAAAAAAATATAAAGCTGTACTTTTTCGTTTATTTAAGATACAATAAAGTATTGAATGTTTTATGGTTTTATAGGTTTTACAGGGTTTGCAATAAATTTTTATGGGAGCATTTATGAGTTATGTAAAAAAACAGGAACTAAAAAAACAGTTTAAAGTAGAAATATTTAAGGGTGTTCAAATAATTGACAATGAATCGTATGATATTATTGATTCAAGAAAATTTTTTCCAACTTCTGAAGATGCATTAAAATATGCATTGAGCATAAAGGATAGATTAGAGGGTGATTCGGTTATCAGATTTTTTAAAAAAAATGAAGAAAACTGGGAACTTGCAGAGATAATTACAAAAGATTAAAAATAAAAAAGTAACCTGTAAATTATGGTTACTTTTTTTATTTTTAAATTTAAATTTGACAATTGTGAAAAAATATGACATAATTATTTAAAAATTAAGAAGGAGGACAAAATGAAAAATATAATAGTTAAAAAATTAAAATTTAATAATGTACTCCTACTACTGGCAGATTTATTGTAGCAATTGTGTTTATGAAAATAATGTAGAAAAACTACATGGAATCATAGATGCAATTGCGTTTTACGTTGTTCATCTGTGAGGGCCAGTAGTTTATTGATAAATAAATGGAGACCTCATAATAAAAATATGAGGTTTTTTTAATCCTAGGCCTAAACCTCATATTAATTTATGGGGTTTTTATTTTTATAAAATTAAAATTATTAATTTAAAATAAAATTGATTTAGGAGGATTTTGTGGAAGAGAATAGAGAGCAGTGGAGCTCAAAGATGGGCTTTATCATAGCAGCGATAGGATCAGCAGTTGGTCTTGGAAATATATGGAGGTTTCCTTATGTAGTTTATTCAAATGGTGGAGGTGCATTTTTAA
Source organism: Cetobacterium sp. ZOR0034 (assembly GCF_000799075.1). NCBI lineage: Bacteria > Fusobacteriati > Fusobacteriota > Fusobacteriia > Fusobacteriales > Fusobacteriaceae > Cetobacterium > Cetobacterium sp. ZOR0034. Next base: position 13,044 of record NZ_JTLI01000029.1, on the reverse strand, counting down.
TTCCATATTTTGTAGCAATATTTACAGCAGGAATTCCATTATTAATATTAGAATATGGAGTTGGTCATAAATATAGAGGTTCAACACCTCTTTCACTATTTAGAATAAATAAAAAATTTGAGTGGATGGGTTGGTGGCCGATTATAAGTTCTGGATTTATACTTTGCTATTATTCATTAGTGCTTAGTATGGCTATGAAATATTTAACTCTTAGTTTTACAAAAGGCTGGGGTAACGATTCAAATAGTTATTTTTATAATGATTTTTTAAATATTTCAAGTTCACCTTTTGATTTTAATGGAATTGTTTTACATATATTAATTGGAATTACAATTATATGGTTAATAAATTGGTTTATATGCTACAAGGGAATCAAATCTGGAATAGAAAGATATAATAAGATTTTATTACCTTGCTTATTAATAATTGTATTAATAATCGTTTTGAGGGGTGTTACCCTAGAAGGAGCAACTCTAGGATTAAATACGTTATTTACTCCTGATTGGAGTAAACTTAAGAATCCAAAGGTTTGGATTGCAGCTTACGGACAAGTATTTTTCTCTCTAAGTGTTGGAACAGGAATAATGATGACATATTCAAGTTATCTACCTAAAAAAACTGATATAAACAACAGTGCATTTATGACAGCTTTTGCTAATTGTAGTTTTGAGTTTATATGTGCTATTGGAGTATTTGCAATATTAGGAGTTATGGCTTTTACTTCAGGAGTTCCAGTAAATGAGGTTGTTAGCAGTGGGATTGGATTAGCTTTTATAGCATTCCCTAAAGTTTTTTCTCTTATGGGAATCTGGGGAAATATACTTGGAGTTCTATTCTTTATGTGTTTGACATTTGCAGGAATAACCTCTGCTGTTTCATTAGTTGAAGCTATATCAGCAGCGATAATAGATAAATTCAATATTGAACGTAAGATTGTTGTTACAAGAATATCTATCTGCGGATTTTTCTTGAGTATTGTATTTGCAACAAATAGTGGTCTATATATTTTAGATATTATGGATAATTTTATAAATAACTATGGAATTGTTAGTGTAGGACTGTTAGAAAGTTTTGTAATAGGATGGTATTTAAATGCAGATGTTATTAGAAATCACACGAATGGAATATCTTACATTAGAATAGGTTCTTGGTGGAATATTATAATAAAATATATAACTCCTTTATTCTTATTTTTAATATTGGTTCAAAGTATATTTAATGAGTTTAAAGCACCATATGGAGGTTATTCAGGATTGGCTTTGACAGTTTATGGATGGGTTATTATTTTAATTGGGATTTTAGGAGCTATTGTCTTAAGTAAAAAATCATGGAAGAGTAATTAAAGGAGAGCAAATGACAAACGAAGCGATAATATTTATGACTTTAGGATTAACAACACTTTTAGGTGGATTAATAACAACATTTGTAATAAATTTTAAAAAATAAAAAATGGAGGTAGTCGGATTTGGCTATCTCCATTTTGTTTTAAATTTTAAAATTCTTTTCTCTCTTTAAACCATTGTATAGTTTCAGCTTCAGTTTCTTTAGGTAAAATTCTACCATATACCTCTTTATAAAGCCAAGCCAAAGTCTTTTTAGAAAGATATTTTTTCATCTCATCCTCACCTTCTTGCATAACTACTTTTATAAAGCAAGGGCATTTTGTATGTGTTGCGGGTAGATTATTTGGATCTAGTAAGATATTTTTTTGTCTAATCTCAGCACATTGGAAAAGAGGTTCCTTTCCCTCAACAGCTTCAACAACATCCCAAAATGATATCTCTTCAGCAGAACGAGCAAGTTCATATCCACCTTTAACTCCAGGAACAGATTTAGTTATTCCAGCTTTCCCAAGTTTGGTAAAAACTTTTGATAAATATGATTCAGAAACTCCTTGGAACTCTGCTAAATCTTTTATTCCAACATAGTCTTTATCTTTTAATTTTACAATATATAATAAGCAATGAAGAGCATACTCCACTCCAACAGACATTTTCATAATTAAAGATAAAACTTGTCGCCAATTAAAAAAGATTTAAAAACATATTGGTTGATAAGTTAAAAAAATTTAAATTTAATTAGAGATAAGTTTTATCTATAATATGATTTTAGGAGGATTTTATGTTTAATGAGAAATTTTTAGATGTTTTAGCAAAAGAGGGAGTTGTGTCAATTGTGACAACTGGAGCAGAGGAAGCTCATATATCAAACACTTGGAATAGTTATTTAACTATAGTTGAAGAAAATAAAATATTGATTCCAGCAGCGGCAATGATAAAAACAGAGAAGAATATAGATTTTAATAATAAAGTTAAGTTAACACTTGGAAGTCATGAAGTGATGGGATACAGATATATGGGAACTGGTTTTTTAGTTGAAGGAACAGCAAAGTTTTTAAAATCAGGAGAACATTTTGATATGATGAAAGAGAAGTTTTCATTTTTAACAAGAGTTTTAGAAATAACTGTAACTTCATATAAGCAAACACTGTAAGGAGAAAAAATGATAAGAGAGATATTAGAGGAGAGATGTGTTGGTTGTGGAAAATGTGAGGTAAGCTGTATTGTTGGATGTATATCTTCAAAAGAAAATAGAAAAAAAGAGATTGATTCTTCAGCTTGTGTAAACTGTGGAGCTTGCACATTGGTTTGCCCAATGAATGCAGTTATAGAAAAAGCAGCCTAGATTTAGGCTGCTTTTTAATTTCTAGATCCCCACTCATGCATAAGTGTTAAAATTGGAATTAATTCCATTCCTTTTTCTGTAATAGAGTATTCAACTTTAGGAGGAATTTGTGGATATTCTTTTCTATTTATCAAACCATCTTCAGCAAGTTCTTTAAGTTGTTGTGCTAACATTTTGTGATTTATTCCATTTAATCTTTTTTTCAATTCACCATATCTGTGAATTCCATCAGTTCCTAAATGCCATAGGATAATTGGTTTCCACTTTCCACCCATAAAATCTAATGTATACTCGATAGAACATTGGTATTTTTCTTTTCTTTCTAAATCTCTCATAATTTTTTCTCCTTTACTTACTTTTTAGATAGTATATTACTAAAAAGTGCATACTTTACATAATTATTATATTAATATATACTAAGTCAGTAAATAACGCAAGTTAAAATTTTAAATAATTTAGGAGGAAAAAATATGTACCCAAGAAATTTTTCACACATAGGAATATCAGTACCAAATTTAGAAGAGGCTGTTAAATTTTACAGCGAAGTTATGAATTGGTATGTAATTATGGCACCAACTTTAGTAAAAGAGGAGAAGGAAACAGCAATCGGAATGATGTGTATTGACGTTTTCGGAGAAAACTGGGGAGAATTTAAGATAGCTCATATGTCAACAGGAGATGGAATAGGAATCGAGTTATTTGAGTTTCCACAAAATGATAAACCAAGAAACGAGTTCAACCCATACCCAACAGGAGTGTTCCACTTCTCAGTAAAGGATCCTAACATTGAAGAGTTAACAGCTAAAATTGTTGCTGCTGGTGGAAAGCAAAGAATGCCAATTAGAGAGTACTATCCAGGAGAAAAACCATACAGAATGGTTTACTGTGAAGATCCATTTGGAAATATAATTGAAATCTATACTCACTCATATGAGATGCACTATGGTGCTGGAGCTTACCAACACGAATTAAAAGATTAATAATTAGAAAAACCTTCAAGTTAAATAATTTAAAACTATTTTATCTTGAAGGTTTATACAAATATTTTATTAAATTTTGTGTAACTTAAATAAATTCTTCTTTTATTTTTTCAGTATAAGTTTCTTTTTTATTTCATTTGAAAACAAGTAATATCTTTTTTGAAGAAAGGAAATTCATAGAAAAAATAGAATAAAAAAATAAAAAGGTGGTGGTATTATGAAGAATAGTAACTTTAAAAGATTCTCTTTCAATAGAAAAAGAAGAGAATTTAACACAAACTATTTACTAATATTAACATTTTTTATTACTACTTTATTTTGTTTATTTTATGGATAATATATAAAAAACAGCCTATTACGTTAGGCTGTTTTTAGTGTTTTATTAAAGTTTTCCATAAGCAATTAAAGAGTCATTTATATTTATAGATAAACTAACAGTTTGATACAAAACAACTCCATCAAACTCAGCATAAAAAGTATGGAGAGTTTCACCGAAACAGTCTTTAATCTCACCTATTAAATCACCCTCTTTAAATTTTTCTTCTGGATTTAGAGCAGGATACCAATACCCTTTTAAATGAGAATCAATATACCTCACTTCTTTTATCTCGATTTGATTGATCGTTTTTTCTAAAGTTTCTTTAGATAGCGAAGAGGAATTAAGAACTCCAATAGCAACTAAAGCTTTAGAAATATCTTTTTTATATTCAGAAACTTGGTCTGTTGTCCAGCAACCTTTTCCTCCTCTTTCTAAAAGAAGAGCAGGAACTCCTTGAATAGCTGCCGAATTATAGGCTCCGGTTGAAGCTTTAGAACGCACTCTATAGGCCATATTAATTTCATTAGCTATATTGTGTGAGATATTTATAATCTCCTCACTCCCGATTCCCGGGGCATAAATAAAAGGCATTACATCTTCAAATACATCTCCACCATGTATATCTAAAAAGAAATCAAGCTGAGGATACAAATATTTTGAAAAATGATAAGCAATCTTCTCTGACAAAGACCCTTGAATAGTACCAGGAAAAGCTCGATTTATATTTTTACCATCTTCAGGTAAAATAGCAGCTACTCTTTTAAAAAAACCAGAATAATTAACAGGATGTAAGATTATTAGTGTTCCTTTAATATCTTTTGCCTCAATATCCTGTGATAGCTCAATCGCACTTTGAATTCCAGCATATTCACAGCTGTGAATTCCACTACAAACAGTAACTACTTTTCCTGTTTTTTCACCACATATAATAGTAACTGGAATTGAATAATTTTCAATTTCCCAAAATCCTTTTATTTTTTCATTTTGATTACAATATAAATTACCTAAATTGAACATAAAGTTCCTCCGTTAAATTAGTGTTTTTTTTAATTGAGGAAGCAAAAAAGCTCCTCTAAAGAAATAAAAAATTAAAAAAGATATCCAAATCCCATTATTACCTAGTTTTGGAATCATAAAACTATATGAAAGAAAAAACATGAAAAAAGCTCCCCCAGTGGATAAAGCTACTGGAAAAGTTTTGTTCGCTCCAGTAAAAACTCCATAGAAAGTCAAACCTAAGAACGAAATAAGAGGATATAAAGCAATCCAAAACCAAAATTGTCTTGATAAACTCAAAATAGTTTCTAAGTTAGAAAATATTAAAAAAATCTTTTCCGATAGACTGATATAGAAAAATGAAGTAAGAATTACAAAGATGATTCCCCATTGCAAGTTTCTTTTCCAAACCAGTTTCATCATATAGTTATCTTTGAGTCCAAGGGCTCTACCAGAGAAAACACTTGAAGTATTTGCGATTCCATCAAAAGAATAAGAGATAATAGAAACGATTTGTAAAAGAATACTATTAGTGGCCAAGATATCTACTCCCAAATTAGAACTAGCTGATATAATTAAGTTATTATGTAGTAATAGAAAGAAGGTCCTAACCATTAAATTTCTATTTATAACTAAAATATTGACAATCTCTTTTTTATTTATGATAGCTGAGATGTTGATAGATTTAAAGTATCCGTAAGGGATTATAAAGTATAAACCTATTAAAAAAGAGATCATTTGTGATACAAGGGTTGCATATGCAACTCCTTCAACTCCTTTTTTCAGAAAAATTACGAATATAACATCTAAGATTATATTCAAAATATTCCCTGATATTTGCATAGTTAGAGAACCAAAGACGTTTCCTTTGCCCATAAGCCAACCTAAAATGACATAGTTAAAAAGTACAAATGGAGCACCAAATATTAATATAGAAAAATAAATTTTAGAAATATTTTCCACTTCTAAGGTGGGATTAATAAATTTCATAGCTAGATTAAAAATATTACTTTTAAAAAGAACACAGATTAAACTTATAAAAAGAGCTATAATAAAAGGTCTTAAGAAAACTAATGCATTTTCATTTTTAGTTTTATGAGTATTTTGAGCACTATAACTAGTTGTACTAACTCTTAAAAATCCAAACATCCAATAAATCGTATTGAAAATTAAAGTTCCTATTGCAACACCAGAAATTAAAATCTCACTATTTAAACGTCCGATTACAGCTAAATCTATTGCACCTAAAAGAGGTTGCGTAACAGTTGAAAGTATAAACGGAATCATAAGAGATATATACATGCCATTAGTTATAAAATTTTTATTGATTCTCATAAATATCAATCTCCAAAATTGAATTTAAAAGATTTTGAGCATATTCAGTTTCAACATTACTTAATCTATATATAGAATTAACTTGCTCAACAATTTTACCTTCATTAAAAAATATAACTTTATTACACATATAAGTTACAGATGGCAAATCATGAGTTATAAAAATATATGTGAAGTTAAATTTTTTTTGTAACTCTTTAAGTAGATTCATAACTTGAGTTTGAATAGAAGCATCTAAAGAACTAACAGCCTCATCTAAAAGTATAAATTTAGGCTTTGTTGCTATTGCTCTGGCTATACACACTCTTTGGAGCTGTCCTCCTGAAAGTTCATGTGGATACCTTTCTAAAAAAGTTTCATTTAAACCAACTGATTGTAAAAGCTCAAGAGTTTTATTTTTTTTATCAAATTTTTGTGATTCTTTTTTTTCTAAAATTTTTAAAGACTCGTTTATAATATCTTTAACTTTAAATCTTGAATTTACTGAAGATATATAATCTTGAAATACAACACTTTTTAAATGATTAAGTTGTTCTTTTTCTTGCCTTGTTTTTTTCCCATAAAGATTTATTCCTTCTAGAAAAATCTCACCTTCATTGGGAGGTAAAAGCCCAACTAAAGATTTACCGAGTGTACTTTTTCCACTGCCACTTTCTCCTATGATTCCTAAGCAATCTCCCTCTTCTAAAAAGAAAGAAACCCCCTTTATAATTTCTTGTCGCTCTTTCCCGAATATTTTTTTTTGTGTTTCTTTTTTAAAACTAATTCTAATATTTTTTACTTCGAGTAGCATTATTTTCACCTATCTTTAAAATTTCTTTGTAACGATTCATAACAGCCATCTTTTTATCAATAAGATTTTTAGTAAATGATTCATCTTTCTGATTAAAAAGACTATTTAAATCTCCTGACAATTCACTATTCCCATTATTCATAACAATAACTTTATCAGCGATTTTGTTGATAACACCAATATCATGAGAAATAAAAATTAAAGCTACATCATGTTTTTCTTTGATATAAAGAAACTCTTTCATAATTTCGAATTGAGTTATTGAATCAATCGCTGTAGTAGGTTCATCAGCTATTATAATACTTGGATTCATACTCAGAGATAATCCAATCATAATTCTTTGAAGCATTCCTCCGCTTAATTGGTGTGGAAATTTCGATAAAACTTCTTCTGGATTTCTAATTTTCATTTTTTTAAGAATTTCTATAGCATAAGATTTTCTAATCTTAGAATTTATGCCGATATGTTCTTTCAATGTTTCTTCTATTTGATATCCAATATTATAAAGAGGATCAAAACAAGTCATTGGATTTTGTAAAATCATAGCAATATCTTTTCCTCTTATTTGTCTCATGTCTTCTTTATTTTTATCTAATAAATTTTCATTTAAATATATTGCTTCTCCATCAATTTTAAATCTATGAGAGTCAAGTAGCCCCATGATAGCTTTACAGGTCATACTTTTTCCACTACCACTTTCACCTAGTATTCCTAAACATTCACCTTTTTTTAAGGAGAATGATAGGTTGTTTACTATTTTTTTATTATTTGTATAAATAGAAAGATTTTTGACATCTAAAATTTTCAAATTAAACCTCCTTTGGATCTAAGGCATCTCTTAATGAATCACCTATAAAATTAAAACTTGCCACTACCAAAACTATGGCAATTCCAGGAGCCAACATTTGAGTAGGATTTACTGTCATAACATTTTTAGCTTCACTTAACATAGCTCCCCACTCAGGAAGTGGAGGTTGAACTCCAAGGCCCAAAAAGGAAAGCGTTGAAATATTCAAAATTGCCCACCCGATATCTAATGTTGCTAAAATTGACATCTCTGATGCAATACAAGGCAACATATGTTTTACTAAAATAAATTGTCCACCAGACCCTATACATTTAGAAAATTGAACAAAATTTTTATCTGTATATTTAACTACATTTGTACGTATCATTCTGGCATACCAAGCCCATTTAATAAAAATGTTAGCAATGATAACATTAACTATATCTACACCTAGTAGTGCAACAACTGCTAAAATCATAATCTGGCTTGGAAACGACAACATTACATCAACAACTCTCATTATAATTTCGTTAATTATTCCTTTGAAGTAACCTGCTAATAATCCCATAATAGTTCCAAGCCCAATTGTACCAAGCATTGTTAAAAATGATAAAAATAATGTCGGCCGAATTCCAAAAATCATTCTTGAAAGAACACATCTTCCTAGATGATCTGTTCCTAAAGGATATTCAAGTGAATACTTTGCAAATTTATTCATGATATTATTTTCATAAGGATTATGTGGCGCTATATAAGGTGCAAAAATTCCACAAAATATAATAATTCCAATAAAAATTAAACAAATTAAAGTAAATCTGTTCTTTAAAAGTCTTTTTAGCATCTAACTCACATCCTTTCTTAATCTTGGATCCGTCACATATTGTAAAATATCGAAAATTAGATTAAAAATTACAAATAAAACTCCAATCATAAGAACGTAAGTTTGAATAACTGGATAATCTCTATTAAAAATTGAGGTTATACACAACCTTCCAACTCCAGGCCAAGCAAAAACATTTTCAACAACTATTGTTCCTGCTATAAGTTGAGGAATACTCATTCCAATAGCTGTAATACAACTATGAATTGAATTCTTAAATATGTGCTTACTTAAAATATTTTTTTCTCTCAATCCTCTAACTTTCGCATATAAAACATAATCCTCTTTCATATTGTCAAGCATATTATTTCTGATCAATCTAATATATGTCGATATATATGTTAAAGAAACTGTAAACGACGGAAGAATTATATGTTTGAATGACCCACTACCACTTGTAGGTAGCAGGTCTAATTTGATACTAACAGTCCACATTAAAATTAATCCAATCCAATATGGAGGCATTGCTGTTGTTGTGAAAACCATCCCTCTAATAAATCTATCAAATAGAGAATCTTTGAATACAGCACTAAAAAATCCGATAGGAATACTTAGAGTTATAACAAAGAATAGCGACATTCCTGCCAATTTAAGAGTTGGAGGAAGAGATCTAGATATCTCACCTAAAACTGTTCTAGATGGATTTGTATAACTAACACCAAAATTTAGTTTCAAGCAATTTATCAACCATTTTACATACCTAATCAAAAATGGATCGTTTAAACCTAATTCTTTTCTAACTTGAAGAATAGCTTCTTCAGTAATAATTGGTGTTTGCCTAATTCTTAACGCTACTTCAGCAGGATCAGAAGGAATCAAGCTTATAAAAATAAAACATACAAAAGAGATACATAGAAGTAGAGGAATAACTAATAAAATTCTTTTAATAATATAATTCTTCATTTAATCCTCCGAATTTACTCAAAATACATCTGCTGGAAAGGAACTTCGTATTGAGTTTGAGTAAAGGTTACATTTTTTAAAGTATTTATAAAGATAGCTTTATTACATTCATAAGTGATAGGAATATAAACAGCATCTTGATGCAGGCTCTCAAAAACAAACTTATATAAATTTTGTCTTTCTATTTCATCTGTAGAAATTAAAATTTTTGTTATAGCTTCATCTATATCTTTTTTATTATGCAATCCTAATTGAGCAACGTAATCACCATAAACAGGCTGACGCATTGCCGATAGTGACGATTGGGGATCGTAAGGAAGTCCCCATGAAATATTAAATACCATATCAAAATTACCAGATTTCATCTTATCTCTATACGATTGTTCCTCTTCTCCATTTATATTTATAGCTATTCCAATTTTCTTATATTCAGATTGCAGATATTCAGAGATAATCTTTTCTGTAACACTATCACTATTATAAAGTAATCCAATTTCTAGTTTCTTTCCATTTTTCTCACGAATACCAGAAGTTGATTTTATCCAACCGGCTTTGTTTAAAATAGATTCTGACTTTTCAATATTAAATTCAAAAGGTTTCAAATTTATATTTGCATATGGCACTGTTTTAGCATAAAGAGTATCTGCTGGAGTTTCTAATCCATAAAAAATTCCTTTTGAAATCGCTTCTCTATTAGTAGCATGTTGAAGTGCATATCTCACATCTATATCTTTTAATATTTCACTATTTGTATTAATCACAATTTGTCTAGTGGACGTCGGTTCAGATAATAGAACATTGAATTTTTTGCTATCTTTATATTTATTGATTGCATCTGCATCGAGCATATTTTTTCCAAAAATCAAATCAATTTCACCTTTTTCCAAAGCCAAAATACGTGTTTGATTATCTGGAATTACTTTGACTATAATTTTTTTTATTTTTGGAATATCTCCCCAATAATTTTCATTAGCTTCAAAAATAGCATATTCATCTGTAACTACATTTTTTAATATATAAGGACCCGTTCCAATATATCCAGAAACTCCATTTTTAGTAGTTCCATCTTTCATCGCTTTTGGCGAAATCATAGCAAATGGTCTTGTTACAGCTAACTCTGTAAGCATAGGGTAATATGCTTCTTTTAATTTTATTTGAAGAGTATAATCATCTAAAATCTCAATTCCATCTAAAAGTTTCATCATTTCTAACCATGTATGTCTACTTTTATTATCTAAAATAGCATCAAAATTTTGTTTTATAGCATTAGCATCACAAATCGTTCCATCTGAAAAAGAAACTCCCTTTCTTATATTAAAAGTATATATTCTTCCATCTGGAGAAATATTCCAGCTTTCAGCTAAAGATGGTTCATACCCATTTTTTCCGATATTTACTAAAGTTTCAAAAAGCATCTCTTGAGCATACATCTCACCCGCATATAGATGTGGATTTAAATCTCTAATATCTCTAAAATTAACATATGTTAAAGTATCTTTTGGTATTTCATTGAGTTTAGTATTTATAGATTCTGATTTTTTAGAGTCATTCCCACATCTAATTAATGACAGTAGAATAGTACCTCCAATAATAAATTTAAAATATTTTTTCATATTGCCCCCTTTTTAGTTACGTATTTTTAAGATATAATAACACTTTTTCATTTTGTTTACAACATAAAATATTTTGATATACAAAATATATATATATAGATTAAATTTTTGAAATTTGATATATATATAAAAAAAGATGTAATTTAATTTAAATTACATCTTAAAATTCTTATTTTTTAATTGAAAACCAATGAGTTATAGATGGAATATTTCCGGGATTTCTATATTTATGAGGAGTATTTTTTTTTATATATATAGAATCCCCTTCTTTCAATTTATAAATTTTTCTATCTGAAAGATTTATTTCTAACTCACCTTTTATAACTAATCCAATCTCATCATGAGAGTGACTCCATCTTATATTTTCTGAAGTACACTCAGGATCGATAACCACATAACTTCCATTAAAATCAGGATTTTCTGGTATTAAGTTATAATATTTTGTTCCTTCTTTATTAGATTTGAAAAGTAATTCTCTATTATTAGCTCTTAAAATTGAAATCACTTCTTTTTCCTCTTTCAATAAATCTATAAGACTTATATCTAAAACTTGACATATAAGTTGAAGATTTGCAATTGAAGGACTATTTATATCTCTTTCTAAATTACTGATAAATCCAACAGAAAGTCCTGTTTTTTCAGAAAGTTCTTTTATTGATAATCCACGATCTTTTCTTAGCATCTTTATTTTTTCAGATATTTCCATTAGTTTTACTCCTATCATTTTCAGTTTATTTATCCTTATTATATCATAAAATCTGTTTCAGTACAAAATTCAAAATTCTGAAGAAAATATTCATTATTTTGTTGATTAAAACAAAAAAATATGATAATATCTTTCTATAATATTAATATTACAAACAAAATTAAAAAAAGGAAGGATTTTTATGACACTAAGTTTTTTATTTTCATCACTAGCAGTTGCAGCTACACCTGGTATAGCAACGATATATGTTTTAAACAACTCTGCTTCTTTTGGAAGAAGAGAAGGGATTATTTCTGCTTTGGGAATCATGACTGGAGGAATGATTTACAATGTTATTGCTGCTGTTGGTCTATCATCATTAATATATCTTTTTCCAAATTTGCTTAGTGCAATAAAAATAGTTGGAGGTCTTTATTTAATATACGTAGGAGTAACGGCATTAATTGCAAAAGATAAAGAAAATACCGACAAAATAAATTCTGTAAAAAATAATTGCTACTTAAGAGGGATTATTACAAATTTAGCTAATCCTAAAATTTTATTATTCTTTGTAACATTTATTCCACAATTTGTAAAAAATACAAATAACTATGGTTTTGAATTTATAATGCTCGGAAGCATATATCTTTTAGTTGAAATAATTTGGTTTGTTTGTTTAGCTACATTTATATCTATTTTTGCGAAAACAACAAATGGTTCTTTTAAAAAATATATGAAATATATTTCTGCAGGTGTTTACTTAGCTATGGGGCTATTACTTATTATCAATTTATAAATAGACCTATATATATAAATAAAGAAAAATAAAATTTTACAATATTTTTTAGACTTGTACTAAATTGAATGAAACATTTATAACTCTTTAAATATACAAATTACAAGTCTTTAAAAATAATTTTTTTAAAAATAATTTTTCTATAGATTGAAAGATTTTAATGAATAATTCTTAAAATCTTTCAATTTTTTATTAAATAATGTAACTACTCAGCTAGTAACTAATAAAGTTTAATAGGAAAGATACTTTTTTCAAATTAATGAAGAAAGTAT
>NZ_JTLI01000028.1 GCF_000799075.1 Cetobacterium sp. ZOR0034 | reverse complement strand
TATTTATTAGCTTTTTATCTTGCTGCTCCGGAAAACGCGGAATAACAACGTTAAGACCCTCAATTTCATTAAATTTTAAGTTTTTATGAAAATTTAACAACGCTAAGGAATTATCTAAATTGAATCTAACCCTTTAATTTCAAGGAGTTTTCGATATATCGAAGCTCGAGAAATATTTGTAATTTCACAAATTTGTTTTACTGTCATTTCACCCTCTTGATAAAGTTTTAAAGCGTAATTCATTCCAGCATGATTATTGTGATATTTTTTTACTCTTCCTTTAAATTTACCCTCTCTTTTAGCTATTTCAATACCTTCTCGTTGTCTCATTCTTATTAAATCTCTTTCAAGTTGGTTAACACCCGCCATTATTGTTATTAAAAATTGACTATATGGATTTTCTTCAGATAAATCTAACCAAGTATCTTTCAAAGATTTTAAATATGCTTTTTTTCCTCTAATTAAATCTATTAACAAAAATAGATCATGAGTACTACGAGTAATTCTTGTTAAATCAGTTACATAAATAACATCTCCACTTTTAATCTCTTTTAACATATTTTGTAATTCTAATCTATTCATTGTAGCTCCAGAAATTTTTTCTTCAAAAATAATATCCATTCCAATTTCTAGAAGTTGCTGTTTTTGCCTCGCTAAATTTTGATCTTCAGAACTCACACGAATATACCCTATTTTTCTCATTTTTATTCCTCCTCTTTGAGACAAGTCTTATGAGACTCTACAAACCTATATTTTATCACGGTTCTTATTTTGTATCAATAGAGTCTACTCTATTGATATAATATTAAAAATACAATTAAAGGAGTTACAATATGTCATTAAGAGGAAAAGAGTTATTTTCTCAAGAGCAAAGAGAAATGTTCATGAAAATACCTGAAGATGAATTATCTTTAGCAAGATATTACACATTTTCAAAATATGATTTAGAAATTATTCAAAGACATAGAAGAGATGAAAATAAAATAGGATTTGCTTTGCAATTAGCAGTATTGAGATATCCCGGTTGGCCATATAGCTACATTAAGTCTATTCCAAAGATAGTAATAAGTTATATTGCAAAACAAATAGGGACTGGAATAGTACCTGCTAGAAGATACCCACAAAGAGATAATACTCTTTGGCAACATATGAAAGAGATTAAAGAGGAATATGGTTTTATTTCTTTTGGTGAAGTTGAACACAAAAAAGTATTTAACTATATCTACAAATTAAGTTTAGAAAATGAAGATACCTTATATCTTTTTGATGAGTGTTTGAATTTTTTTAGAAAAAATAAAATTATACTTCCTGGTATAACTACTATTGAGAACCTAATATGGGAAGCTAAAAACGAAGCAGAAAAAATACTTTTTGATACTTTAAATAATTCTCTTTCAGAAGAGCAAAAAGAAAAGTTAAATTCTACTCTATTAGTTCAGCCTAATATAGAGGAGCGAAGCAGAACAACCCTTGGTTGGTTAAAAACTCCAACTGGCTTTCCTTCTCCAGAAACTTTTTTAAAGTTGGCTGATAAAATCGAGTATATAAAAGATTTACATCTTGATATTTCTTTAGTTCAACATTTTCACTCAAATAGATTATTACAACTCTATAGAATGGCTATGAGATATGAACCTTATGCTTTTAGAGATTTCAAAGAAAATAAAAGATATGCACTATTAACAATTCTTTTAATAAATCTTTCTAAAGACCTGATAGATAAGGCTTTTGAAGTTCATGATAGACAAATGTTAACACTGATTTCAAAAGGAAGAAAAGCTCAAGAAGAGATACAAAAAAATAATGGGAAAAAGTTAAATGAAAAAATAGTTCAATTTGCAAGTATAGGAAAATCTTTAATTAAAGCCAAAGAGGAAGGGATAGATCCGTTTAAAGCTCTTGAAACTATTGTTAATTGGGAAAATTTTGTTTTATCTGTAAATGAAGCTGAGAAATTAGCAAGGCCAGTAGATTATGATTATTTAGATTTATTAGAAAAAAGATTTTATTTTTTAAGAAGATATACTCCAAAATTTTTACATCTATTAGAATTTAAATCTACAAAAGCTAATGAATCTTTAATTGAAGGAATTGATATACTTAAAGATATTAACGAGAGTGGGAAAAGGAAAATTCCTGAAGATGCTCCAATAGATTTTATCTCTAAAAGATGGAGTAAATATGTATTTGAAAAAGATAACAGTATCAATAGACATTACTACGAAATGGCCGTTCTCTCTGAACTTAGAGAACATATTAGAGCTGGAGATATATCTATTTCTGGAAGTAGACAGTATATGGATTTTGAAGAGTATCTATTTTCAAAAGATGAATGGCAAGAATCTAAAATTTTTTCTAGATTAGCTGTGAGCTTAGAATTGGAAGATTATTTTACCGAGAGAAAATTAAGCATGGATAAAAGGCTGAGATGGTTTTCTAAAAATATTAATCAAATAAAAGGAATCTCTATTGAAAATGGAAAAATTTCAATTTCAAGATTGGAAAAAAATATTCCTCTAGAAGCAGAACAACTGAGTTCAAAATTATATAAACTTATACCCAGAATTAATTTAACAGATCTTTTAATAGATGTTGTAAATATAACAGGATTCCATGAAGAGTTTATTCATGCATCAACGAATAAAAAGCCAGATAACAGTGAAAAAATAACTCTAATAGCAGCTTTAATAGGAATGGGAACAAATATAGGTCTTACAAAAATGGCAGATGCTGCTTCAGGGATATCGTATAAGCAAATGGCATATATTTCACAGTGGAGAATGCATGAAGATGCTTTAAATAGAGCTCAAGTTAACCTTGTTAATTTTCATACTAAACTAAACATGTCAAAATATTGGGGTGATGGAACTACTTCATCTTCGGATGGGATGCGTATGCAATTAGGAGTTACATCGCTTCATGCTGATTCTAATCCTCACTATGGGACTGGAAAAGGTGCTACTATTTATAGATTTACAAGTGACCAATTTTCATCTTTCTATACGAAAGTAATTAATACAAATTCTAGAGATGCTACTCATGTTTTAGATGGGCTTTTAAATCATGAAACTGATTTAAATATATTAGAACACTACACAGATACAGCTGGATATACTGATCAAGTATTTGGACTTACTCATCTTTTAGGATTCAGATTTGCTCCTAGAATACGTGATTTATCCGATGTAAAATTATTTTCTTTAAGTGAAACAAAGGTATCCAAAAATCTTGAAAGTATTTTAAAGGGCAAAATTAATGAAAAGATTATAAAAGAAAATTATGATGATGTTTTAAGATTAGCATCCTCAATTAGAGAAGGTAAAGTTAGCTCTTCACTAATATTAAGTAAATTAGGATCTTACTCTCGGCAAAATAGTATTTCTACAGCATTAAGAGAGATGGGGAAAATAGAAAAAACTATTTTTATTTTAGATTACTTATCAGATGAAAAGTTAAGAAGAAAAATTCATAGAGGTTTAAATAAAGGAGAAGCTATGAATGGTTTAGCAAGAGCTATTTTCTTTGGAAAGCAAGGTGAATTGAGAGAAAGGACTATCCAAAATCAACTTCAAAGAGCAAGTACACTTAATATTATTATAAATGCTATTAGTATTTGGAATACGATTTACTTAGAAAAGGCTGTTCAATATTTAAAAACTATTGAAGAGGTTGATGAGGCTTTGTTAAGCAACATATCTCCACTTGCTTGGGAGCATATTAATTTTTTAGGGGAATATAAATTTGATTCAGATTGTTGTACAACTTCTTTAGAATTTTTAAGAGAGCTAAATATAGATTAAGCATTGAAAATAAAGGGGTCATAGATGGTCAGGAAAATCCTTAGCGTTGTTATTCCGCGTTTTCCTGACGGGACCCCTTTAAGGGAAATTACAATGGAAATAATAAAAGTATTACAAAATTAAACAATGCTTTATTTTTTAAAATAGATGAAAGTAAGATTAAAAATCTTACTTTAAATGAAGTTGATATAAACTCAACACTTGAAAAAGTAGGAGCTTTATGCAATATAGGGATGAATAGTTTTATAGAATACTGTAATGTGAATGGAAAGTTAGAAACTAAAGCCTTAAATAACTCTTATATAGGTGGAATAAGTGGTTACATTAAAAATATTACTATTAAAAATAATTACATAAACAGTGAAATTTTATCATCAGCTAAGAGTTCGGTTTATTCAGGTAGTATAGCAGGAATGATAGAAAATTCTTCAATATTAATTTGTAATATAGATTGTTCAATTTCTTGTGGTTCTATGTCTATTGGTAATTCCTATACGGGAGGAATAGGTGGAATAATTAGTGAAAGTAATATCAAAAATTGCTCTATTAAAGGAAATTTCTTTTCTTATATTAGTGTTTCTGGTGGTTATTCGGGTAATTTAGGAGGAATAGCTGGATATACAAGAAATGGAAATATTAATGCTTGTTATATAAATGGAACAATTTCAGCTGATTATTCTAGCGTTTATAATTCTAATATAAGGTATTATGCAGGAGGGATAGTTGGGAATATTGGTGATGGAAATATAGCTAATTGCTTTGTAAATAGCTCGATTTTTTGCACATCTCGTAAAAGACATCTTGGTTTAATAATTGGTGAAGGCTCTAGAGATATCTTAAAAAATAATTATACAAATAATTCAACTCTAAATGATAATATAATTAACTCCAATGATGAAAATGGAAAAGATGGTAAATCTCTAGATTCATCTCATTTTAATGAAAAATTTTATAAACGATTAGGATGGGATTTTGAAAATATTTGGATTTGGGATGAAAATAATAATACTCCTGTACTTAGACAAATAAATAATATATCTGAAAATGCAATTAAAAAAATTTCTATAGAAAAAAATGAACTTTCTAATATTTTAAACAATAATATTTGGATATAGGTAGATAGTATGTTTAGTTATGTTAAAAAGTTATTTAAAAGTACAAGTATATTAAATCCATTTTCAAAAATAAATATTTTAGCAAAAGTGGGCGTAAAATGTTTAAAAACATTTATAGACAATAACTTTAGAGAAAAAATAATCCCTATAGAAGGAAGTGTTGTCTATTCAGACTTATATTTTGGAGTGGAACATTCAGGAGTATATATTGGTAATAATGAAATTTTAAATATAGTTGTAGATAATTTTGCAGAAAGTAGTGTTAAAAAGTCTTCTCCTGAAGAGTTTACAGATAAAAGTTATCTTTATAAAAAAATATATGTATCTTGTAACTCAAAAGGTGCAGTTGGAAATAAAGATGTTTCTAATGGAGCTATTGCACATTTAGGTGAAAGAGGATTTTATGGATTAATTTTTAATAATTGCCATGAATTTAGTGAAAAATGTGTAGAGTATTCTAAGAATAATTATAGTTTTGATAATTTATTTAAGCTAAAAGATGTAAATGAAACTTGGGAACGAACTATAAAAAATCTTAAATTAAAATCTCAAAAAAAGCTTGGAGCAACTAAGTGGAAACTTTGGGATTGGAAAAACCAAAGTGAAATAGAAAAAGAAGAAGAACCAGATCTTGACCAAATAGAAAAATTTTGGAAAGATATAGTATTAAATGAAGAAAATATAAAAGTTTTAAGAGATGAATTAGACTCTTGTAATGAGTATATGAATGAAATTTCGGATGAGAATATTCCTAAAGAAGCTATAAATTTATTAACAGTATTTAAGGAATACTTAGAAACTGTTGATAAAAAGTATAGAGAAGTAGAAAAGTTTATTAAGATAACAGGGTGTGGATACAGTTATAATGAATTTTTAAATATGGGAGAAGATTTTTTAGCACTTGTAAAAGAGATAGAGAAAAATAAAAAAATAAAAGAAGTTATTAAAAGATTAGGAAGAAATTATATATCAAAAGAAAAAAAATTAAAGCCAAAAATTTTAAAAAGAAACAATAATGAAATATTAGGAGTTTATAAAAGTGATGATTTAGCTAGAATATTACCTTCTGAGTTAACTAATTTTGAGTCTGAAGAGTTAGAATATCTATTTTATTCAAAATTCTTGGAAAAAAGTTTATTAACATATGAAATTGTTTCTAAAGAACACAAGTACAATTCAAAAGAAAAAAAAGAATATATTAATTTAGAAAATAAGGGGCCTGTTATTGTATGTCTTGATACATCTGGAAGTATGAATGGGATGCCTATTTTAAAAGCAAAAGCTCTTTTATTATCAATTTCTAAAATATTGGAAAAAGAAAATAGAAGTCTTTATATCATTATTTTTGGTGATAAAGGTGAAATTAAAGAATTAAATATTTCTAACGAATCTGAGATAAATCAGATACTTCCTTTTTTAAACTCTGGCTTTAATGGAGGAACAGACTTTGAAACTCCTTTAGAGAAAGCAATAGATATAATAAAGAATTTAAAAGATTACAATAAAGCAGATATACTAATGATAACTGATGGTTTATGTGAATTAAGTGATAAATTTATAAAAAAACTAGAACAAAAAAAATCAAACCTAGGAATTAATATATATACTATAATCTGCAATAAAGATAGTATAAACGATAGGTATAGTGATGAAGTAATTAATTTATAATTAAAATTCATCTACTAAATTATAAAGTAATTGCTATGACTTTGTTTTTAAATGATTAAAATAACTTTGACATACACACTATAAATGTGTATAATGCTATATGAGGTGAATAGACATGTCATATAACTCAAAAGACCTCATTCAACTATTAAAAAATAATGGTTGGATTTTAGATAGAATTAATGGTTCTCATCATATTTTTTATAAAGGGAGTGTGACTATAGTAGTTCCTCATCCTAGAAAAGATATGAAAAAAGGTACGTATCTTTCTATCTTGAAGGCTGCGGGATTAAAATAATCCCGCTAACCTTATATATCAATATAATTTAGAGGTGATGAGAATGAAAAAAGATAGATATATTTATCCAGCAATTTTTCAGCAAGAAGATGAAGGATTTAATATTTCTTTTCCAGATTTACCTGGAGCATTTACATGTGGTGATAGCTTAGAAGAAGCTTTATTTATGGCTAAAGATTGTTTAGGATTATATTTATATTCTTTAGAATCTAGAGGATTAGATCTTCCTAATCCAAGTAAACCTCAAAATATAAAAGTAGATTCAACAGAATTTGTTCAGTTAATTGAAGTTTTTATGACTCCTATTAGAGATGATGAAAATAATAAATGTGTTAGAAGAAATGTAACATTGCCTAAATGGCTTAATGATTTAGCTAAGAAAAATAAGATTAACGTGTCTGCTATTTTGGAAAGTAGCTTAAAAGCTAAATTAGGTTTGTAAAAATCCCCTATTTAAAATTGAAAAGATTGAGATATTGTATCTCAATCTTATTTTTATACTGTATCGTATTATTAAATATAAATTTAATTTATAATACAATAGATATGTCGAAAAAGCAAGAAAAACAGTGTAAATAG
>NZ_JTLI01000027.1 GCF_000799075.1 Cetobacterium sp. ZOR0034 | reverse complement strand
AAACAGGACTAAGAGAGCGTGGAGTAGAAAAGATTATTAAAATAGGGATGGTCTTTGCTAGCAAGATGCTAAAACTCTATGTGAAGTAGATTAGGATATAATGAAGATGATTCGTGATGAGCTGTTGAATCTGTTTTAGAGTGTGGTCTAATATATAAAAAAAGAGGTGGAGAGAGATGAAAGGTATAATTTTAGCAGGTGGAACAGGAAGTAGGTTGTATCCGGTGACGGCAGTTATTAGTAAGCAGGTGGTTCCAATATATGATAAACCTATGATATACTACCCTCTCTCTGTACTGATGTTAGCTAATATAAAGGATATACTACTTATAAGTACGGCAAGAGATATACCGATGTTTCGTGAGCTCTTAGGGGATGGAAGTACTCTTGGAATAAAGATAAGTTATGAGATTCAAGACTCGCCAAAGGGATTGGCTGAGGCCTTTATAATCGGAGAGAACTTTATAGGGAATGACTCTGTCGCACTTATTCTTGGGGACAACCTTTTCTATGGGCACGGATTCACTGGGATATTGGAACGAGCGAGCTCTTTGAAGAGTGGAGCCAACATATTTGGATATTTTGTTAAAAATCCAAAGGAGTTTGGGGTTGTGGAGTTTGCTGAGGATGGAAGAGTGGTATCTTTAGAGGAGAAGCCAGAGATACCAAAGTCAAATTACGCTGTTCCGGGGATATATTTCTATGACAACAGTGTGATAGAGAAAGCTAAAAGAGTGCTACCCTCAGAGCGTGGTGAGTTAGAGATCACCTCTATAAATAGGATGTATTTAGAAGAGGGGCGATTGAATGTTATCAATCTGGGTCGTGGAATGGCTTGGCTTGATACGGGGACCTTCGATGGGCTTTTAGAGGCGAGTAACTTTGTGAAGACGATTCAGAGTCGGCAAGGGATAATGATAGCGTGTTTAGAGGAGATAGCTTATCTGAAGGGGTGGATAGATAAAGAAACTCTGCTGAAAAGAGGAGCTGAACTTTCGAAGACAACATATGGAGAGTATCTTCTAAGTTGTATATAGTAGTTCTTTTTACTTGTTGACTTTTTAAAAAGTATATTATATACTTAAATTACCTTAAGGAAAACCTAAGGGGTTAAACCAATTTATTAAAAGTATTGAGCTTCAGCTCGTGTTCAGAATATTAGCCCTCATTATTGGGGGCTTTTATTCTGCCCTTGAACAAGGCAGAATACTTTTTAATAAATTGGGAGGTGTTAGAATGATTACATTCAATGTAAACAGCATAACATTAGATGGAGGAGCAATTGGATTGATAATTGTTATCTCTTGTTTAATGTGGCTAAATACTAGAAAGTAACACCGCACCTCATACCCCTTAGGGGGTAAGTGTTGAAATAGTTGAGCTGAGGATAAAAAATCCTTAGCTCTTTTTTTGATGAGAATTTTAGAATATGATATAATTAAAAAGAGAGATGAAAAGTATAGTTTAGTAAATGAAACAAGGAGTAGGTCATGATAAAAGGATTGGTATTGATAGAACCTAAGATATATAGTGATGAAAGAGGATTTTTCTATGAGTTTTTTAACTGTAAAACTTTGGAAAAATATAATATAGATGTAAATTTTGTACAGGGAAATTACTCGAAGAGTGGGTTTGGTGTTTTGAGGGGCTTACACTTTCAAAAAATTCAACTTCAAGCAAAACTTATAAGGGTTTTAAAAGGTGAGATTTTAGATGTTGTGGTGGATTTGAGAAATGATAGTGAAACTTTTGGTGAAATTTATAAAGTGATTTTGAGTGAGGAGAATAGAAAGCAACTCTATATACCAGAGGGATTTGCACATGGATTTTTGAGTTTAAAGGAAAACACAGAGATAGAGTATCTTTGTAGTGACTACTATGCACCCCAACATGAATCTGGAATTTTTCCGTTTGATTCGGATCTGAATATCGATTGGGAGCTAGAGAGATATGGTTTATTTCATGAAAAGTTGATAATCTCTGATAAAGATAAAGAGCTACCTAGTTTTAAAGAGTTTTGTGAGAGCTTAGAGGAAGGAGTAAATTTATGAAAAATGAAATAAAGTTATATGAGAGCGAAGATAAAAAAATAGAGTTAGAAGTAAATTTAGAAAATGAGACAGTTTGGCTAACTCAAAAGCAGATGGCTGAGTTATTTGATAGAGATGGAACTGTTATAGGTAGACATATAAATAATATATTTAAAGAGGAGGAGTTACAGGAGGAAAGCAATGTGCAAAAAATGCACTTTCCTAATTCGGATAAACCTATTGCATTATATAGCTTAGATGTGATTATATCTGTCGGATATAGAGTAAAGTCTAAAAGAGGGACTCAATTTAGAATATGGGCTAACAAGATATTAAAAGATTATCTTATAAAAGGATATGTTATAAACGAAAAAAAATTAAGAGAGCAAAGCGAAAAATTATCTCATTTACAAAAAACAATCGAAATTTTAAATAGGACAATAAATACTCAAAAAATAGAGTTAGATGAAGCTAAGGTGGTGGAAAAAAGATGATATTAATAACTGGTGGAGCGGGACAGTTGGCTACTGAATTCTCTAGGTTTTTTAAAGAGAATAGCATAGATTTTATAGCTCCTAAAAGAGCTGAGTTGGATATAAGGGATTTTGAAAAGGTAAGAGAGTTTGTAAAGAGTAATGATGTGACTCTAATTATAAACTGTGCTGCTTATAACTTTGTGGATAAAGCAGAGGAGGAGCCGGAGATGGCTTACTCTGTTAATGCCTTTGCTGTAGAGAACTTAGCTAAGGTGGCAAAAGAGTTAGATATAGAGTTTGTGACATATTCGACTGATTTTGTTTTTGATGGAGAAAAGATGAAACCTTACACTGAAGAGGATGAGGTAAATCCAATCTCTGTTTACGGGAAAAGTAAGGTTTTAGGAGAGAGACTAGCTTTAAAAGCGAACGATAAAACATATATATTTAGGGTGTCGTGGGTGTTTGGAAAAGGCGAAGCAAACTTTATAGAGCAGGTAAAGAGATGGATGGAGAGAGAGAAAATAGCTCTGGCGAGCGATCAAATATCATCTCCTACGAGTACGGTTGATATAGTTTGTATGACAATGAAGATGTTGGAGTTGAAAGAGAAAAGATATGGAATTTATCATCTAAGTGGAGAGGGAGAGGCCTCTCGTTATGAGCAAGGGCAGTATATATTGGAAAAGTTGGGATATAAAGGAGAGATAATCGAAGCTCGTTGTTCTGACTTTACGCCTTATGACATAAGACCAAAGTATTCGAAGTTATGTAGCTCTAAGATAGAGAAACTCTTGGAAATTCAGATTCCGAGTTGGAAGACACGAGTTGATGAGTACCTTGACTTTTATAAAAAAAAAGATTATAATTAAAATATAAAAATACAGAAGATATGAATATTAACGAGCAGGAAAGGCACCCTGCACGCTCTAGAAATAGAGTAACCAGACATGATGGATACGCCGCCCATCTAATTTCAATCAACTTACAAGGTGAGGTAGGATAATATCCTACCTCATTTACTTTATAGAGTTTGGAGGAGATATGCAAAGAGTAAGTAAAAGGTATCTTGTAACAGGTGGTGCTGGATTTATCGGTGCTAACTTTGTAAAATATATGTTAGAGAAGTATGAGAATATAGAGATAGTTATCCTAGACAAGTTAACGTATGCAGGAAATCTTGGAACTATAAGAGAGGAGTTAAAGGATAACAGAGTAACTTTCTTTAAGGGAGATATCTGTAATAGAGAGTTAGTGGAAAATATATTTATGGCACATGATATAGATGCAGTCGTTAACTTTGCTGCTGAGTCTCATGTGGATCGTAGTATAGAGAATCCTGGGATATTTTTAGAGACAAATATTCTTGGAACACAAAACCTGATGGAGGTTGCAAAATCTTTCTGGACTGTTGGAAAGGATGATAACGGCTATCCTATCTATAAAGAAGGAAAGAAGTTCCATCACGTTTCAACAGATGAGGTATATGGGAGTTTAGGTTTGAATGACCCGATGTTTACAGAGAGAACTCCACTTGATCCACGTAGTCCATATTCAGCATCGAAAGCTTCAGCCGATATGATGGTGGTGGCTTATGGTGAAACATATAAGTTTCCATTCAATATAACAAGATGTTCTAATAACTATGGGCCTTACCACTTCCCAGAGAAGTTGATTCCTTTAATCATCAAGAATATCTTAGCTGGTAAGAAGTTACCAGTTTATGGAAAGGGAGATAACGTAAGGGATTGGCTTTTTGTTATGGACCACTGTAAAGGAATCGATATGGTACTGTCTAAGGCACCAACTCACCAGATTTACAATATCGGTGGATTCAATGAGGAACAAAATATCAATATTGTAAAACTGACTATAGATACTATAGCTAGAATAATGAGAGATGAGCTAGAGTATAGATCAGTATTGACTACAGATGTAGAAAATATCAACTATGATTTAATCACTTATGTTCAGGATAGATTAGGGCATGACAGTCGTTACGCTATTGATCCTACAAAAATTGTAACTGAGCTGGGATGGTATCCAGAGACTGCCTTCACAGAGGGAATCGAAAAGACTATCAGATGGTATCTTGATAACCAAGCTTGGGTTGAAGAGGTAGCTTCTGGTGACTATCAGAAAAATTATTGAAAATTATTGATTTTTATTTCTAATAAGAGTATAATAAACTTAACAATAATTAATATTCAATGTTCGTAAGTTCATTGTATGAAAAAGAGCTAGGAGTGAGAAACTAGCTCTTTTTTAATCTCTGACTAGGTGCATCACTCACCTAGTCTTTTTTTATAAAATTATATTTAAAAACTTGGCTTAATACCAGCATAGAAGAGGTACAAGAATCTTCAACAAAAATATAGATTTGTTCATAAAATTATTCTAGAAGAGATTTTAAAAAAAATTAAAAAAATTTCAAGTTACAAAAAAATCAAAGATATTGTAGAATATAGTGATAGAGTTTTATCAAATTCTCACAATTTAAAAAACTTAGGGAAAGGTTATCATTCGTGATAACTTTTTTTTTAGGGGAAGATTGTTTGTTTTAGGAGGGGAACACGTGCGAATTAAAAAGATTTTTTTAATTTTTATTTTAAGTGTTATAAGTGTATTTGGAGGAGAAAAATATGCTCCGAGAAATATTAAGGAGCGGGAAACTCTTGAGAAAGCAAGAAAAGAGAGATATGTTTTGGGTTTGAGAACTCTTTATTTTGGAGAGGATAAAGTGGGTGGACGCTCATTAAACGATATAGCTAAAGAGCTTTTCGAGGATTATTTAGATTTGGATATAGAGATAAGGCAAGGGGATTGGCCAGAGATATATGAAGGATTTGTAAAGGGAGAGATTGATTTTATACCTTTTTTGACACGAACACCAGAGCGTGAAAAGTTAGCACTATTTTCAAATAAAATTTTAAATGAAACTTTGGTTGTTGTTGCTAAAGGCGAAAGATTGAATCACCTAGATGATTTAAAAGGAAAAGATGTCTATGTAACAAAAGATACAGTGTATGAAAGTTTTTTAGAGCGAATTAACTATAGAAATGATTTGGATTTGAATATAATAAGAGTGGATAGAATAGATAGAGATAGATATGCTAATTACGTGGATTCAGATATGAATCTGATAGAAAAAACGAATAAGTTAAAG
The DNA here is from genome assembly GCF_000799075.1 of Cetobacterium sp. ZOR0034. Classification (NCBI taxonomy): domain Bacteria; kingdom Fusobacteriati; phylum Fusobacteriota; class Fusobacteriia; order Fusobacteriales; family Fusobacteriaceae; genus Cetobacterium; species Cetobacterium sp. ZOR0034. The sequence continues at coordinate 17,899 of NZ_JTLI01000027.1, read as the reverse complement.
ATAGGAAAATTACCTAAAAATGCAATAGGAGTTCATAAAAAAAATATAGATCTATTGGAGATAATAAACAACGCTCTCGATGAAAAATATATAAAAGATATGAACGATTCTTTAGAGAATAGAAAACAAAGTGTTATTAAAAATAAATTTGATAAGGTTTTATCAGAGGATGAAAAGATATATATAAAAAATTTGAATCATCTAAAAATAGGTTATGCAAATGTAGAGGAGATAAGCTATATATCAAATGAAAACAACTATACTGGAGTTTTACATATTTTTTTAAACTATCTACTCAATAATTTAAATATAGTTTTTTGTGAACCTAAAAATTTAAGAGGTGCTGAATGGGATGAGAAATACTCTGAATTTGAAAATGGAAATTTAGATATACTAACTCTCTCGAAAACGAAGGAGAGAGAAGAAAAGTTTCTGTTCACACAAAAGTTGTGTTCTTTAAATGTATATAGAATAGATAATATAGAAGTCTTATATCAAAATAAAATTAAAGTTGGTGTATTAAAAGATACTGTTGAAGAGGAGATAGCAAAAGAACACTTTTTAGAATCTGAAATTGAGAGATATGTCGATAAAAATAGAATGGTAGCAGCTTTCAAAAATAGACGGTTATCATCAATAATAACGCTGACTACAGAGGGGTATGATTTAAACAGATTTGATATAAATGTTTTAGAACAGGTACCATTTAATTTGGCTTTGAGAAAAGATAATGTTATATTGAAAAATATCTTGGATAAAGCTTTAACAGAGATGGTAAATATGAATGAGTTTTTAGATATATCGAGTTTGGATAAGAAGAAAAATGATCTTAGAGAGCGGGAACGTTACCACAAATTGGTAAATGTAACGATTCCTTTTATAATAATTATATTTGTATTTGGAGTAAATCAAACAGTGAAAAATATGCAACAAAAAGAGGAAACAAAAGAGCTTTTAAGAGATGAGTTAACTGGACTTTATAGTAGAAGAGTTTATAATGAATTTTGTAAAAGTAACGATACTACTAGTGGAGTCACAATATTGTTAGATTTAAATAACTTTAAAAATGCAAATGATGTCTATGGGCATGATTGTGGTGATGAGATTCTTATAGAAACTGGGAGATATTTAAATGCTGTTTTTAAGGATGACTATGTATTTAGGATTTCTGGTGATGAGTTTTATGTATTCTCTTCATATGAATCTGTTGTAGAGATAAAAATAAAAAAATTGAAAAGAATATTTGAAGAATCACATTTGATGAGGAAATATGGAGTCACGTTTAGTTTGGGTTACTATTTTAAAAAGAGAGAAGTCTCTATGAGAGAGGCATTTAAATTTGCAGATTTAGCTATGTATGAAGCTAAAAGAGGGAAAAAAGAGTGGTATAAAAAGAGGAGGCTGGATAGTTAAATCCAACCTCTTCTTTTTGTGTGAATTATAGATTGTAGAAAGCTAAGTAAGCTCTGTAAGTCTCATAAACATCAAGTTTTGATGAGATCTCCATAGGTGCGTGCATAGAAAGTAGAGCAGGACCAACGTCGATAGTTTTAATCCCTTTTTGAGCTAAGAACATAGCAACTGTTCCTCCGCCACCCTCGTCAACCTTTCCAAGCATTCCGATTTGCCAAACGATATCATTTTTGTTTAACATATTTCTAATCTCTGCAACAAACTCAGCATCAGCGTCATTTGTACCACTTTTTCCTCTAGCACCAGTATACTTTGTAATAACTATACCGTTGTTCAGTTTAGCTGCGTTCATAGGATCGTGAACCCCTTTGAAGATAGGATCCATAGCAACGTTAACATCTGAAGATAAAGCCTTTGAGTTCCAAAGAGTTTTTTGAAGATCAAAAGCGTTGAAGTTACCTTTTACCTTTAAAATAAGCTCAGTTGTGAAATACTCTAAGTAGTTTGATTGAAGACCAGTTGATCCATTCGAACCAGTTTCCTCTTTATCAGCTAGGAAACACACAACAGTTCTCTTTGGAGTCGCCTTTAAATCTAAGATAGCCTTTAGTGATGTGTAAGCACAGATTCTATCATCCTGTCCATATCCAGCAACCATTGATCTATCTAATCCTAAATCTCTAGCTTTTCCAGCTGGAACAAGTTGTAACTCAGCTGAAACGAAATCCTCTTCACCAAAACCATACTTCGATTTTAAAATTTCTAAGATATGAGTTTTGATAAGCTCTTTTGATTCACACTCCTCTAAATACATAGGCATAGAACCAACTAAAATCTGTAGCTCCTCTCCTAGGAAAACTTCAGGAGCCTTTCTCTCAGCTTGAGATTTCCCCCAAAGGTGTGGAAGTAGATCAGGTATCATAAGGATAGGGTCGTTTTCACACTCTCCAATTGTCAAATCAACTTTTGTGCCATCCTCTAAGATAACAACTCCATGAAGAGCAAGAGGGATAGTTGCCCATTGGTACTTTTTGATTCCACCGTAGTAGTGAGTTTTCATATATGCTAAATCTAACTCCTCATATAGTGGATTAGCTTTTATATCAATTCTTGGTGAATCGATATGAGAAACAATATAGTTGATTCCTTTTAAAATATCATCCTCTCCGATAACACTTAAAACGATATTTTTATTTCTATTGATAAAATAAACTTTATCTCCAGCTTTTAAAGTTTCTACATTTTCAATGTGAACGAAGCCGTTTTCTTCAGCTAACTTTCTGCTGATCTCTACAACCTCTCTCTCTGTTTTCCCATCATCTAAGAACTTTTTGTAGTTTTCTGAGAAATCGAATATAACAGCTTTATCTTCAACTCTCTCTTTTGTCCAACCATTTTTTCTAAACATATTTTTCACCCCATTTAATTTCTGTTTGTTCAAGAGCGTTTAAGCTAAATGCTCCTTCTTATGAAGATACCCTATTTCGTATCTTTTGTAAATAGTTAATGCTAATAAAATGAAGAATACTGGTCCAATACTCATCCAGATTGTATCATCTATCTTTCCATTTAAAGCTGGTTCTACGATTGTAGCTATATTGGCAAATCCAACAAGTAGTACAGTGAAGAATGTAGCTATTTTAACTGAGAAATCAGTTTTAAATATAACGAAAGGTTTTTCAATCTTATCATTTTTCTTAAATATTGGGAATGCAGCTGCTATTAAAAGATATGGTATTGTCATAGCAACGTTTGTCATAAGAGTCAGCTTCATAAAGAAAGCCTCTGCTCCTTGACCACCGAAAGTTATTCCTAAAATAAATAGAACAACGATTCCCCATTGACACCACATAGCGTTTTGAGGCATTCCATCTTTAATCTCTGATATCTTAGCTGGCCACATCTCTTTTGGTGCTCCCTCAATCAGTTGCTTTAAAGGTGAGTAGATAAGAGTGAAGAAAGCTCCTGTTAAACAAAGAACTATAGATATACCCATATATCTAGACATGAACTGTCCGATTGTAACAGCTGTCGCTTCACTTAGATTGAAAGAGATAGCTATTTGATATCCAAGGTTTTCCATACAAACATATGAGAAGTTACCTATGTGAACATTTCCTTTATTGATTAAAAACTCCCAGTTAGTGAATATTCCAACAAAGAAGATTCCAATAGCATATCCAACAGCTATAACGATAGCAGCGATAGATATCCCTTTTGGGAAGTTCTTTTCTGGATTTTCTGTTTTATCAACCAATCCACCTACAACCTCGATTCCTCCATATGCAAAGATAGCAAATACTAGGAATGATGCTATAGATAATCCACTTAAGTAGTTCGGATTAGGTGATGTGAAGAAAGCACCGCTTATAGATTCGATAGGTTGTGCTAAAGTGAATCCGTTGTTGATGAAAACAATAAGTGAACCAAGAAGTAAAACTAAGTTTAAAAGTGTAACTGCAACCCCACCAATCGAAGCGATTTTAGTTATTTTATTTAAACCTTTTGAAGCTATATAAGTGAATGCTGTTATAAGTCCAACCCCTAAAAGACCCATACTCTGTGTTGAATTTAATCCAAATAGATTTAGCTGATGAGTTAAATCCTTTCCAAAAACAGCTGTAGATACAACCACCCAAATTCCAGAAGATATATTTACTAACCAAATAACGTATGATGAATACCACATAAATGTTGTGATGAATGCATATTTTGGTCCAACTGATTTCTCCATCCATGAGTAGATACCACCAGTCTCTTTTTTGAAAGCTGAACCATACTCAGCCATCATAAATGCGTAAGGAATAAAGAATAATACCCCAGAGAAGATATACCAAGGTATTGCAGAGTATCCCATAAGATAGAATGATCTTGGGATGTTATTGAAACCAAAAACTGAAGTGAAAATCATTAGAATCAATGGTATCAATTTCATTTTGTTGCCTGTGTGTGTGTTTGCCATTTTAACTCTCCCCGTTTAATGTTATTTTATTAAAATCTCACAGAGCGAATTATATTCCTTTATTTCTAAAAAGTCAAACTTTTTTGTTATAAAATATTGAAAATACTACATTTTTAGCACAGTTCATATAAAAATGAAATACCATATGTTTTTTACGTGTGTTTTTTTATATAAAAAATAAAATTACTTTAAGTTGTTAAAAAATGGTTTAAAAAAATAAAAAAGTTGACTTCTTTTGGACGATTATGTAAAATTAATTCAAAATCATTTGATAAATATGAACAACGGGAGGATTGACAGTGGAAATGAGAAAAAATACAACTGAGTATCTAAAGGTTCTTAATTCTAGAAACAGAAGTGGGCATCTTGAAGGATTATTCTTTAAAATGAGAACTGAGGATATGATTGTTGGAAATTAAATTCAATTTAGTTCTAAAAGTAAAATAGTTAGCGGAAGTGTGAAGTATACTGATAGCTATGGTTACGAGATTGTAAAAAATGTAAAAAATGTAATTCAAAATGGGGAATCTGTAGTTTTAGAGTTTGATTACTTTTACATGAAGGACTACGAATTAGAGATCAACGGTTATGATATATATGAATATGGAGTTGAGGGTGTTCAAATAGTTGCTCTTGACCAAACTAAATTTAAAGAGTCTGAAGACACACCTCACGGTCATCTCTTAGAAAACAGCAAGATGACTATAAAAAGTAATAAAAGTCATGAGGAAAACTTTGTAATTACAAATGCACTGAATGATAATGTTCACAGTATTTTCCAAAGTGAGCCTTACACAGCCGAAGGATTTGGAGAGGTTATCATAAAAACAGGAACAACTTGTTTAGTTGATCACTTTAAATTCTTCTCAACTATCTATGATACAAAAGTTTTAAACAACTACACAATCTCTTACAGAAGTTCTGAAGAGGATGCATGGAAAGAGTTTATAACTGTTGTAAACAATCACTCTCAAACAGCGACACATATATTTAAACCAGTTTTAGCTAATGAGTTTCGTATAGTAGTAACAAAGAGTACTGATAGCAAGATATTCTTAGCTGATGTAAGCATCACAAAATACTCAACAATCAGAACAGAACTGATGGATCTATTCACATCAGCATCTCTATCTAGATTGAAAAGCAACGTAACTCAAGAGACTATTGTAGCTTTAAAAGAGAGAGTAATCTACACTGAGGACTATATGAGAATGCTAGATATAGCTAGTGATCTATACATAGATAGAGAAAATATAGAAGCAAAAATTTTAAAATTAGATTTAAAAGAGATAACACTTGTTAACCATATCGCTTTTACAAACAGCAGAGATATTTTAAAAGGTGTTATTAAGTATAAGGACATAGCTGGAAACCTATGTTCTAGAAGACTTTATTGGTATCCAGAGGATATAACAAACGGTGTTGTAAGAATTGGTGTTGAGCATCCAATTATTGGAAAGCTGAGAATTTTAAGTGATGAAGTTGAGATTTTAATCTACGGAGCGAATGAGGTACAGTTTGTTGAGTATAAGTCACTGCCTTTAGATGGAGCTTTCCTGACTGAGGAGAAAGATACAGAGGTAGAGATAAACAAGTGCTATATGGATGGAACATTTGTAGAACCACTGATGGTTCTTTATGAGGATACTCCAATACATGGATGGTGTCCACCTTGTTATCCAGGTGGTCCAATGAGACCAGCTATCGATCCAATCGAAAACAATCTTTTAAGACTTGGAGATAAAAGAGAGGATAGATACTATAGAAGTCTTGATTTTAGATCAGCTGGATGTGCAGATATAAAAATATATCTACAAAAGGAGATGTTCGTTGGTCAAGTTGATATAATGAGCTTCTTTGCAGGGGAAGTTGGACATATCAATAAGTTTGAAATCTTAGCAGAGGATATCTCAGCTGCTAGACTTAGCTGGGATGAGGGAACTCACGATAGACAATGGGTAAGTCTAGGATTTGGAGAGAGAAATGGTATTACAAATGAGTATATGGTAACAAAGTTAAAGCCATACTACACAGATAAACTAATGGTTAGAATCCATGACGCTAAAGATTTCAAAGCTAGAATCAATGAGATGAGAGTATATCAATATACGACTTTAGACACTGAGGTAGATGCAATATTTACAGATGCAACTTATACTGCACTAAAAGCAGGTGTAACAGTTGAGACTGTAAAAGAGTTAGAGTCAAGAGCACTATTGAATGGTAGATTCACAGAAAGATTGGAGATGGCAAAGCAGATTTTAAATGCTCCAGCTGGTGAATCTGTAACTGTGGAGATACCTGTAGATGGAGTTAGAGTTTTCAATAAGATTCAGATATCTTCAGAAGGATTCCCATCTCACGTTGAAGTGAAATATTGTGATGCCTTAGGTGTAGAGAGAAGAAAAGAGTGTGAATATGTTTTAGAGCACTTCAAAAGTAGATCATTTGTAGTTGTACACCTACCAGTTCTTTGTGCTACAAAGTTAGAGGTTGTATTACATGGAGTTTCAATTGTAAATAATGTTACTACAAATGAGATGAATTTCGAATCATTCTTAGGTGAAACAGCAGAGGATTCAAAGATGGATCTAAATAGATCAACTTTACTTTCATCTCATGGAAAGTTTAATAATGTTGACAATTTAAGAGATGCATCATTAACGAGTTACTACACATCTGATTTCTTTACAAGTGAAGGGTACACAGATGTAACAATAAAGTTTGCAGATCTGTTCTTAGTTGACTCAATGAAACTTCTTAGCTACAGAAGCAAATCATCAGGGCTTGTAAGACAGTTTAAACTTTTAGTTAAAGAGCCTTTAACAGGTGAGTTAGTAGAGCTTGCAACTTCAGACTACTCAACAAACTATGTGAATGCTCACAAAGAGATTAAAGCAGTAGCACCGTATTTAACAAACGAGGTTGTTGTGAGAGTTTCAGAGGCTGAAAATGATTGGGCAATAATAAATGATGTAGAGATTCATAGATTTACAAAAGAGAGTTTATAAGATTTAAAAATCCCCCGTTTAAAAGTAGAGGTAGAGCATTTGATGCTCTACCTCTTTTGGTTTAGTTGTAAAACTATTTTAAAATTAAGCTCAGTTGAGATAGATCGAAGGTGTTGTCTAAGAAGTGCTCTCGATTTATCTTAACAAGAGGGATGTTCAGTTTGAGATTTTGTAAATCGTCGATTGTGATAAGATAATCCACTTCAAATAGATCCTCTAAAAGTGAGTTTATCTCATAGCTTTCAATTATTTTAACAACCTCGATAAATGAGAAGTTTTTTAAGTATTTTGACAGAAGATTTCCATACATATGGTCAAAGGTATCATCTACAATCACGACACGCTTATGCTTTGTTCTATCAACTTGACTATTCTCATAGTGATTTTTCAAAACTATTCCAAGGTATATGATATCTTCAGAGTAGAAGTTTAAAGAGAGTGAGGTTAAAATATCCTCAATTTTTTTATACTCCTCTTTTTGATGTTTATTTAGTCCGTAGACCTCCTTATTCTCATAGAAGTTATACTCACTTTTCAGCTTTCCAATTCTTAAAAGATTTGAAACTCTCATAACAGTTTGAAAATTTTGAGTCAAATCGATATTGAAAACACGATCGATCTCTTTTATCAGCTTAGATGTCAGCTCATCTAACTCGTCGTAGCTCTTTGTATCGAGATAAAAAAGAGTTTCAATAATAGAGTCTAACTCATAGGTTTTTAAATAATCAAGACCTCGAGCTTTTAAAAACTTTGCAGTTTTTCCATAGAACTTATGAGATATAACTTTTTCTTTTGGTATATACTCATTCTCAAATGTAGATTTATTTTCTCTCAGAGGATTGATTAGAAGGATAGCTACAATTTTATAGAAATCCTCAGTCACAAGAGTCACAGATATTCCATTTAAAAGTCTAAGAACAAAGTTTTTATTGAACTCTATCGTATCCTCGTGGAAGTAGTTGTTTATTAAATCTGTGAAAAGATTGTGGTTTATATTTTTATTTATAAGATACTTTGTCAGATGAATACTGAAAAGTTCACGGATGACTCTCTCATCTCCATCTAAAAATATACCCTTTCCTGAAACGCTATCTATTTTTAGATTTTTACTTTCTAAATACTCTTTTATATCTTTTAAATCGTAGTTAAGTGTTCTTCTAGTGGTTTGAATTTTATCGGTATTGTCATTTAAATTGATTGTATTTTCAAAAAAAAGTTGTAGTAAAAGATACTCCTTTCTCTCTGTAACAGATAGAGGAGCAAATTGTAAAATCTCTTTGATTCTACTTATAGTACAAGGTCTTAAGAAGAAAAGATCCTTTATCTTTTGAATTCCTTGAATTTTATAGCTAGCTAAAAAGTCATTTATAATATTTATATTGTTATCGATAGATCGTTTTTTTATATGTAAAATTTTCTCTAAATCAGAGTAACTAAATCTGTTTAGTGAGAAAAATAAACTTAGTATATACAGGGATTTTTTATTTAAAAACATCACTTTTGTCCTTTCTTAAGAGTGTAGAAACTCAAACGTTAATAGTAATATTCTACAGTAAAATCACAATATATACAAATAAAAAAAAGCTCAGTAGTTGAGAATACTCTCTACTACTGGGCTTTCGTATTATAACAAACTAAGATAAAGATTATCTAACTTTGTCTAACTCTTTTTCAGTTACGAACATTGAGTGGTTTCTTGATTTGATGTGTAATCCATCTTTTACTCTGTCTAATTGGATAACTACAGCTCTATCTTCGCTAGCGATTAATCCGTTTCTCTCTAAATCTCCAACTGAAGTTACTTTTCCGATTCTAGTCATAGCTTTTAATATATCAACTTTTCTAACTTGGAAGCTTAAGTTAGGTATTTTAGATTCAAATCTGATTTGGTTTCCTTTGTCATAAGTTCTGATTTTTGTAACTGTTCCGTTAACAACTCCAGCAAAAGCTGATAAGCTTAAAGTAGCTGCTAAAACAAGCATTTTTATTTTTCTCACTGTTATTCCTCCTAAAATATATCAATCTATGTTAATTATATAAGAAAGTGAAAAAATTATCTATTTGAAATTTTATGCAAACTTTATTGTAATAAATTTCAAATTATAGGGATTCTTAAAAGATAAAGGAAATCCTTCTTACTTTTAAACATAATAAGGTCGGTAAAAGTGAGATAGAAATCCTCTTTTGGTGTATAACCCTGTTCTTTTATCCAAACTAAAAGTTTTTCAACAATATCATCCTCTTCAAAAATTCCTTTTCCATATACACATACATACCTACCTGCAGGAATGATGACAGAAAGGTTTGCACCCTCCTCTCTCATACTAACAATAAGATGGTCTTTTGTAAATCTATTTTTTTCAAAATTGTTAAATGATACTTTGAAACCTCTCAGAACAGGATGAAGGTTGTTAGCTAACTCAAAATCATCCACATTTTTAAGAGCTTTGTGTAGCTCTGGCAGAGAGTGGGTAGCTCCTCCGAAGATAACCCCTTTGATACCAGGGGTTTCCTCGATAAATGGAATACCAACTTTCTGCTCAAGCTCAAAGCTAGTTTTAAATCTATTACAAGCTTCAATCAGGTCCTTCTCAACACTTTTAAGTCTTTTTATCTCGGCTTTTGTATCTAAAAGAACCTTTTGAAAAAGCTCTAGAGTGTGGTCATAGTTCATATTTTCAAAATGACTTTTGATATATTCGATTGAGAAGCCCATATTTCTCATATGGTTTATAATTTTTAGCATTATAATCTGCTTTGGAGTGTAGTATCTATAGCTTGTTTCCTCATTTTTAAAGGCTGGAGATAGAAGGCCAACCTTATCATAATATCTCAGTGTAGATATTGGAATATTTGTAGATTTAGACACATCTCCAATTGTAAAAAAGTCATCAAACATATTTTCTCCTATCTTTTAATAATTTTTTTTACGAATTTTTTCAAGTCATCTACTAAGTAGTAGAACACTGGAATAACTATAAGTGTAAACAGTGTAGCTGTTGAAAGGCCAAAGATAACAACGAATGACATACCAGCGTACATCTCTGATCCATCTCCGTTACTAAGAGCAAGAGGAATCATTCCAAGAACAGTTGTCAGTGTTGTCATAAGAATCGGTCTAAGTCTTGTTTTACCAGAGATTATGATAGCTCTATTGATACTGTCTCCTCTCTCTCTTCTGATATTGATAAAGTCGATTAAAACGATGGCGTTGTTTACAACTATACCAGCTAGCATAACGAATCCAACGACAACCATAGCATCTAAGTTAACTCTGAATAGTGCTAAACTATAAAGTGCTCCCATAGTTGATAGAGGGATAGATAGAATTATGATAAATGGTAGAATAAACGATTCAAACTGCCAAACTAGTATGAAGTAAACTAAGAAGATAGCTACAAGGAAACTGATAACCATCTGAGCTCCCATCTCAGCCATATCTGCAGAATCTCCACCAAATCCATATGTTACACTTTCAGGTGGCGATAGCTCATCAAAGGCTGCGATAAGAGATGTCTTAGCTCCTTGAAGATCAGCTCCACTTTCTAAGTTAGCATAAAGAACAACTTTTTTCTTTTTATCTTTCTTCTCAATCTTTGATGGCCCCTCTTCGATAGAAAGAGTTGCAATATCAGAGATTCTAATATTTTTTCCATTGTCTAAAGTGATTCTAGAATCCATTAGAAGATCAGTTGATGTTCTATATTTTCTTTGAAGTTGAACAGTTACGTCGATCTCTTGGTTATCACTGTTTATAGTTATAGGTTGATCACCTAGAATTTGAGTTTTAATCATAAGAGCAAGAGTTTCAATATCCACTCCGTAGAACTTAGCTTTCTCTCTGTCTACTATGATTTTACCTTCGGGTTTACCGCCCTCAAATGACGATGATATATCTGTGATTCCATCTATATTATACATCCTAGATTTTAGTTGCTCAGAGATTTCACGTAGTTGAATCTCATTGTCAGAGTAAAGTTCAAACTCTAAATCATAGATTCCATCCGCACCGAATACATATGATGGAACAATGGTTAAAACTACATCCGGGATACTCACGAAGGTCTCTCTCAGATTTTTCATGATATCTGTCATACTCTCATCTCTAGATGTTTTTAAACCAGCGTTTATATTTACGATGGCGTTAGTTGTATCACCAGACATTGTATAAGATTGAGCAACAGAGATATTTTTAACTTTATCCTCCAGAATAGTTCCAATTCTATCACTCATATTTATATCAGCACTTGAAGGTAACTTTGCAACAACGGCGAATCTTCCCTCGTCACTTGTAGGAATAAATCCTCCACCCAAAGTTGAAGCAGCAAAGATTGATCCTACGAAAAGAAGCACAGTTCCAATAGCAGCGATCCCTCTATTTTTGATACTCCATCTTAAAATAGACATATATACTCTTTTTACTTTTTTAATAACTTTTCCTTCTGAAGTCAGATCCTTTTTCTCATTTAAAATCTTACTCGAAGCCATAGGTACGAAAACTAAAGCGACAATCAGTGACGCAAGAAGCGAGTATGAGATAGAGTAAGATAGATCTTTAAACTGCTCTTTAGCCATTCCCTCTTGGAAAACGATAGGTAAAAATACCGAAACCGTTGTAAGAGTTGAAGCTAAAACAGGCAGTCCCATCTCAGCAGCTCCATCCATTGCCGCTTCAACTTTACCTTTTCCCAGTTCGGTCATATGTCTATAGATATTATCTAGTACAACAACCGAGTTATCCACAAGCATTCCTATTCCTAAAGACAGTCCCATCAGTGATACAAGGTTTAGTGTTAGCCCCTGAGCATTTAGCAGGAAGAATGTAAATATTATAGAGATAGGTATTGCAACCGCTATAACGATAGTTGCAGATATACTTTTCAGGAATATGTATAGGATAATAGAAGCTAAAGCTAGTCCTATGAATCCAGTTTCTTTTACGTTGTTTATAGAGTTCATGATGATAACAGTTGAATCGAAATCGTAATCCACATGAGAGTTTAAAGGTACAGAGTTTTTAACACTGCTTAAAACTTTATTCACAGATTGAACAATCTCAATAGCGTTTCCATCATCTGTTTTAGCAACAACGATTACAAGTCCATCCTCTCTATTTTTTCTGAATAGGTTTGAAGGATCTTTTGTATCAATTCTAACATCGGCTACATCTTTTAATCTTAAAAGATGACCGTTACTATTTCTTAAAATTATGTTTGCAATCTCATCTGGAGTTTTAAGTTCACCTTGAACTTTTATATAGAACTCCTTCTCTCCCTCTTTTACTTGTCCTCCTGGGATAGTCGTACTAGCCTTAGAGATTATATCAGAAACCTGCATAACATTCAGGTTATAGTTTTCAAGTTTTTCAGGATCGATCTCAACTAAAACCTCTTGCTCTTTTCCTCCGAAGATGATGATTTGAGAAACACCCTCGATTCTTTCAAGAAGTGGTTTTAAAGAGTTCTCAGCGTAAGTTCTAACCTCCATCGGGTCTCCACCGGACATAGTTAAAACAGCAGCTGGAATAGAACCCATAGATTGCTCTCTGATAGATGGTTCCTCTATATCAGATGGCAGCTTACTTTTAATCTGGTTAATCTCATTTTGAATAAGAGTTATCTTTGTTTCAATATCAGTACCATACTTAAATTTAACGTTGATTTTAGATGTCTCAGAGCTTGAAGTTGATGAATACTCTGTGATACCATCGACATTTGGAAGGATATCCTCTACTTTTTTTGTAATCATCTTATCGACATCTTCAGGAGTAGCTCCCTTCCACTCAATAGTGACTCTAACAGTTGGGTTAGCTGTGTTTGGCATCATCTCGATAGGCATCTTAGAAAGACCTAAGAATCCGAAGAATATCATAGAGATAACTACCATAGTTGCCGTTGCTGGCTTTTTAATGGAAAATTCTGAAAGTATTCTCATACTAAATCTCCCTCACTTTGTCGTTGTTATTTAGAAGGTATTGACCCTGAACAACAATCTGATCTCCCTCTTTGAATTCGTTGAAGAATATCTCTTGAAGATTTCCCTCTGAAACTCCACGGTTAACCTTATATATAGAAACAACTCCATCTCTAACAATAGCTACATATGAGTAAAGGTCTTTTATCATAACAGCTTCCTTTTGAACGAAAAGACCGTTAACCTCAGCACCGACCATCTCAACTTTTCCATACATACCTTTTAAAAGAGTTTTATCCTCATTAGGAAGGGCTATTTTAACTTCAAATCTCTTTGTATCAGAGTTAGCTGATAGATTGATCTCACTTACTGAACCAATCACAGTTTTATTAGCAGCAGAGACTGTAACTTTTGCAGCCTTACCTTTATATATACCACCGATATCCTCTGGACTGATAGCGACAACAATCTCCATCTCATCATTTTGAACAACAGTTACAAGGTTAGTTCCAGAGTTAATTTTTTCATCTTTTTTTACATTTAAATCTGTGACAACACCACTGATACTTGAAGTTACAAAAAGTCTTTTGAAGTTGTCGTTAGCTCTGATGTATGATGCCTCAGCGATTTTTAAATCACCTAAGCTACTTTCCATCTTGTTTTTAGATTCTAAATATAACTCTTCAGATATCAGCTTTTTATTGAAAAGAGTGCTGTATTTATCAAAAGATGTTTTATTTGTATTGTAGCTCGATTTAGCTTTTATAAGAGTTCCCTCAGCTTCGTAGTAGCTCGCTTCAGTAGCGGCATCAGTCAGAGTTAAAATAGTGGCTCCTGCTTGAACAGAGTCTCCATTTTTATATTTTATATCTTTTACATATCCCCCAGTTGGAGTTACAATCCCTATCTCCATCTTAGGTTTTATATCTCCGTTATATGTTTTTGTTGTATTTACAGTTTGAGTTTTTAACTCTTGAAGTTTTACATCTTTTACAACTTCAGGTGCAGAAACTTCAGTTTTTTTGTCGCTACCACATCCAACTAAAGCTAGAGTAAGAAGTAGTGCTGATAATATTTTTTTCATTGAATCCTCCTATTTTAATAGTGACAAGTATTGTTGGTAGTAGATGAAGTAATCAAGTTGTGAGTTTATATGAGTGATCTGTGCATCTCTTAACTCAGACTCAGTTTTTAAGAAATCAACTGTATCTATGATTCTATTGTTGAACTTCTCCTTATCTATATTGTATGTTTCAAGCGCTGTAAGCAGAGCTTTCTCATTTGTTTTTATAGTCTCTTTAGACATATTCAAATCTAGGTAAGCTGTTGTAATCTCTCTTTTTAGAGTTTCTAAAGAGTCGATTTTAGATAGCTTTTGTTTGTCGATCTCAAGAGAGCTTTCTTTATATGAATCCATTCCGCTTCCGAAGTTGAATATATCCCATTTCACTGTGACACCAACTTTCCATTGCCAATCCTCATTTGCTCTAGAGTAGCTTCTATCCTCTAAAGATTCATACCCATACTCTAAATCGACTTTAGGTAAAAATGTACTTCTTGTACTCTTTGCATTATACTCACTTATAGTGATATTTTTATCTAACTTTTGTGCAAGAGTACTATTTTTCATAGCAGAATCGATATCTTTTGCAAGGTCGATACCATCAGTACCAAAGTTAGTGATCTCCATCTCTTTAAGTGTAATATTTTCATCGATATTTAATCCTAAAAGATTTTTAAGGATAAGCTCTTGAGTTGTGATACTATTCTTTACCTTTATAATAGATGTTTCAGTAGTATAAAGTGATGTTTCTATTCTTAAAACTTCACTTTTATCCACAAGGCTTAAGTTGTAGAACTCCTTTATTTTATTTAGTTCCTCACTTTTCTCTTTTTGAGATGCTTCGTAGACAGCTAAACTCTTCTTCAATTGAAGAGTAGTGATATAAGATTGTATAACCTCAAGAGTTAGGTTTATACTTTGGGCGTTGTAGTCGTTCTCTTCAAACTCTCTTAAAGCTTTACTGCTTTTAGCGTTGTAATATATCTCACCACCACTGAAAAGAGATTGTGATACATAAACTCCATTTTGGAATGAGCTATCTAGATTTCTAGATTTATCATAATCAGAGTACGTTCCTTGAGCTCTAACAGATGGCAGAGCATTTTTGATTTTTACATTTTCATTTAGCTTTTTTTGTTGTACGCTGATCTTCTTCTCTTTCAGTTGTCTGTTATTTTTCTTAGCTAAATCAATAGATTCATCTAGGGATAACTCTCTAGAAAAAGAGGCGATACTGAAAGCAAAAAATAGCAAAAGATATTTTTTCATAGCATCTCCTTTTAAAAAATTTATTTCACAATAGTGAATTATAAACTATAAAGTAAGTTGAGAGTCAAGAGAATAAAAAAGAAAAATGGAGAGTGTTTAGCTCTCCATCTATTAGAATGATAGTTTATAAAAAGTTGGATTGTTTATAGGTGATTGAACGAACCCTTTAACCTCTTTTCTAATACCAGCACTTGCAGGCATAAAGTAGATTGGAAGGATAGGTACCTCTTCGTTCATAATGTCTTGAGCTTCTGCATAGAATGCAGCTCTTTTCACTGGATCAAGTTCAACTTTACCAGCGTCTAAAAGCGCATCAAACTCAGGATTGTTAAAGAAACTTCTATTTCCAGATGATCCCATCATCGAGCTATGAAGCATAGAACCCATTCCGTAGTCCGCATCTCCAGATGAGTTAGACCAACCTAACATAAATAGATCACATTTTCCTGTAGCTGTCGCATTTAGGAAGGCTGCCCATTCAAGAATCTCGATTTTTACATTGATTCCAATCTCTTTTAATTGGGCTTGGATAATCTCAGCCATCTGTTTTCTAAGTTCATTGTTACTTGTAGCAAGAACTAACTCTAAATTTTGGTGACCAGATTCAGCTAAAAGTTTTTTAGCTTCTTCAGGGTTGTAGTCAAAAGGTTTAGTTTCTTTTGAGTATCCAACAACTCCAGGGCCTAAAATACTGTTAGCTTTTTCAACAGCACCAGCTAGAACAGCTTCAATCATAAGGTCTCTATTGATTCCCATAGCGATAGCTTGTCTAACTCTTTTATCTTGAAGAGCTCCTTTAGAAACATTGATTCCAAGGTATCCAACTCCAAGCGAGCTGATCTCTTCAACTCTAACATCCTCTCTATCTCCAAGAATTTTTCTTCCGATAGAGTCGATATCTCCAGTTATATGGTGTTCTCCAGTTTCAACAGCTATAACTCTACTGTTTTCCTCTGGAATTGGTCTAACCTCGATAATCTCAATAGCTGGCTTTCCTCTGAAGTAGTCGTCATTTCTTTTTAAAGTCATATATGATCCAGGCTTCCACTCAACTAATGAGTAAGCTCCAGTTCCCATAGGAGAGTGGTTAGTATCCTTTGTATTTTCGTAATATTTTTTATTTAAAATAGATGCTGTTATATGTGTTAAATGGTGAATCAGTGAACCAGATGGTCCGTTTGTTTTAACAATAGCTGTATATTTATCAGGAGTTTCGACACTTTCAATAGCTGAGTATAGAGTTCCAACTTTTGCTGATTTTTTAGCGTTTTCAAGAGTGTATTTAACATCTTCAGATGTCAGCTCCTCTCCATTTTGGAATTTAACCCCTTTTCTTAGATTGAACTTTAACTCAGTTGGAGAGATTTGCTCCCAGCTTTCAGCTAGTCCAGGCACTATGTTTAAAGATTCATCAGTTTCAATAAGTCTGTCAAAAATGTTAGATATTATTCTTCTTGAGTATACATCTGTAGCTTCGTGTGGATGAAGAGTAACAGATTCGCTACTTTGAGTATAGATAAGTTTATTTGGTGTAGATGCTGCTGCTGATCCTTTTTCAGCCTCTTTCTCTTTACCACAACTAACAAAAAGTACTATTAACAAAAGAAAATTCAATAATTTTTTCATATAACGCCCCCTTATTGTTTTTTAATAATTAGAACTATAGTATCAAAAAAAAAGTATAGCGTCAAATTAAATTTTTATATATTAACTATTTAAAAATAAATTACCAAAAACGAAATCACAAAATTTGAAAAAAATTGATGCATTTCAAAAATTATTATTTGAAAAGAAAAATTGAAATATTTAAAAATGAAAAGTAATGTGTTAACATAAGACAATAATGAAATTTTTTTTTATTATTTTTAGCATCTTGGCGAGTGAGCGAAAGCTCATCTTTTTGGGTCGTTTGTATAGTTAAGGGGGCAAAACTATGGATGAAAGAGATGTAATATTGGCAAAAAATGGTGACAGTGAAGCTATGGAGAAGGTTTTCTTGAAGTATAAGAGTGATATTTTAAGAAATAGTAGACATCTTTTTATAAAAGGTGGAGATATAGATGATCTGTTACAGGAGGGGTATATTGGTCTAATAAAGGCCATCAAATCGTATGATCAAAGTAGAGAGGTGTGTTTTAGTACTTTTGCTAATCTGTGTATAAAAAGACAGATTATTACAGCGGTTAAGTCATCAAACTCAAATAAGAACTTGAAATTGAATACATCGATAATTGGGGATAAAGATGTAAACTTAGATGATCTAGCACA
>NZ_JTLI01000026.1 GCF_000799075.1 Cetobacterium sp. ZOR0034 | reverse complement strand
AAATTATTTCAAATCGAAAATCTTTATCCCTTTTTAAGGAATTGGACCTATTTTTCATCTTTAGTTAACAGATTCATGAGTTTTAATCTATATTTTAATTTCTTACATCCCTAACATTTAAGTATTCAAATTCTATCTAATATACTAGTTAAAGTCAAGCAAGTTAAATATCTATTTTTTACCTTTTTTTGACTCTATTATTCCCACTTTTTTAGAACCAACTTTATTTTGCTACTTTTTCTTAAAAATACCCCTTCTTACTCTTCTATTTTTTTATTTTTTTCCTTTTTTTATTCAATTAAAAATAAAAAGTCCTAGATTTTTTCTAGGACTAATTTTTTTAAACAAACAATGGAACTAACACAAGAGAAACTATACTCATAAGTTTTATTAAAATGTTTAATGAAGGTCCTGAAGTATCTTTAAATGGATCTCCTACTGTATCTCCTACTACTGCTGCTTTATGTCTCTCCGAACCTTTACCATCACCTTTATAACCAGCTTCTATTTGTTTCTTAGCATTATCCCAAGCTCCACCGGCATTGGCCATCATTATAGCCATTAAAATTCCTGTTACTAAGGCTCCTGCTAGTAATCCTCCTAGAGCTTGAGGTGACCATAATCCCACTACTACTGGAGCTAATACAGCTAAAATTCCTGGAATTAGCATCTCTCTTAAAGATGAGTGAGTTGATATTTCAACACATCTCTTATAATCTGGTTTAGTTGTCTTTTCCATTATTCCTGGAATTTCTCTAAATTGTCTTCTTACTTCTTCAACCATCTCCATAGCTGCTTTTCCTACTGCTGTCATAGTTAAAGCTGAGAATAAGAATGTTAACATTCCACCTATAAAGATTCCTACGATTACGTCTGGATTGATAATATCTAATACAAAATCTGTTCCTGATGCTTTTTGAATCGATTCTTTATAAGCTGCAAATAAAGATAACGCTGTTAATGCTGCTGATCCTATCGCAAATCCTTTTCCTACCGCTGCTGTCGAGTTTCCAACCGCATCCAATTTATCTGTGCACTCTCTTACTTCGTGAGGTAATTCAGCCATTTCTGCTATTCCACCGGCATTATCTGCAACCGGTCCATAAGCATCTACTGCTACTACCATTCCTGTAGTTGATAACATTCCTACTGCTGCTATCGATATCCCGTATAATCCTGCAAATTTATATGCCACTATTATTGCTATTGAAATGATCAACATTGGAGCAACTGTCGATTCCATTCCTACTGCTAACCCCTCTATTATTGTTGTTGCAGGACCTGTTCTAGCCGCATCTGAAATTCTGTTTACAGCTTTTTTTCCAGTATCTGTATATAATCCCGTAAAATACGCAATTACTAGTCCTGCTACTAATCCTGCTACGATTGCCCAAAATATTCCCAAAGGCAGTTTTAAATACTTAATAACCCCAAACGAAGCTATTATAGATAGCAGTCCTGCTATTCTAGTTCCATTTTCAAGTTTATGATAAACTTCATCTGGATTTTCTGTTTTTACTGTTAATGTTGCTATTATTGAAGCAATAATTCCAAAGGCTGAAATCATTATCGGTGCTAACAAATACTCTTTTGCTCCCATTGCAGCTCCAATGGCCAATGTTGCTATTATCGATCCAACATACGACTCAAAAAGATCCGCTCCCATTCCAGCAACATCTCCTACATTATCTCCTACGTTATCTGCTATAGTTGCAGGGTTTCTTGGATCATCTTCTGGAATTCCAGCTTCTACTTTTCCTACTAAGTCAGCTCCTACATCTGCCGCCTTAGTGTAAATTCCTCCACCAACTCTAGCAAATAAAGCTATTGATGAAGCTCCCATTCCAAATCCTGTAATTATACTTACATCCCAATCAAATATTAATATCAATATTGTTAATCCTAACATTCCTAGACCAACAACTGAAAGACCCATAACGGCTCCTCCCGCAAATGCTACATCTAAAGCTTTAGATAATCCACCTTCTTTTGCTGCTATCGATGTTCTTCCATTTG
The DNA here is from genome assembly GCF_000799075.1 of Cetobacterium sp. ZOR0034. Lineage (NCBI taxonomy): Bacteria > Fusobacteriati > Fusobacteriota > Fusobacteriia > Fusobacteriales > Fusobacteriaceae > Cetobacterium > Cetobacterium sp. ZOR0034. The sequence continues at coordinate 14,677 of NZ_JTLI01000026.1, read as the reverse complement.
CTTTTGTTGCTATCCTCATTCCTATGTTTCCTGCCAAAGCTGATGTTAAAGCTCCAATCACAAATGTTATTGCTACCATTGGTGCTAAAAATACTCCTAGTAAAACTGCTACAGCTGCCACAAACCAAATCAAAATTTTATATTCCGCCGAAAGAAAAGCCATCGCTCCTTCTCTGATTGCATCTGTTATCTCAGCCACTCTCGGAATATTAATCTCATAACTTTGAACTTTCTTTGAATAGAATGATGCTGCTAATAGTGCTATAATACCACCGAAAATTCCTAAATAGATCATTTGTTCCACTTTTAAAACCTCCCAGTATACTTAGTATGTTTAAAGTATACGAGAAAGTCTGGGATATTTCAAGAAAAAACAAAGTTCTTTTTTTCTTTATTTTTTAATTCTTATTACTAAAATTTAAATTTTCCGAAACGATTATTTTATCATTTTTATCCACAATTAAAACATCCAAATCTGGTGTAGTATTGGCTTTTTCTAAGATTTTTTCTATTGGCATAAGGAAAAATGCTGTTGATAACATATCTGCCTCAAATGAATTTTTATTCACAACAACTACCATTTTTTTATCGTGTACTGGATATTTTGTTTCTTTATCTAGGATATGGTGATATTTTTTCCCATCGATTTCTACATAAGTTTGATAATCACCAGAAACACCCATACTTTGATCATTCAACTCCACAATTCCTAATATTTCAGATGGATTATCAGGATTTTGAATTCCAATTTTCCAAGGTGTTCCATCTCCCTTTGTTCCAATCGCCTCAATACTTGAAATAGCTGATATAAATCCACTCTTTACTCCAGCCTTTCGCATCTTTTCTCCTGCCTTCTTTACTGCATAACCTTTTAAAAATGATCCTGTATCTATTTTTATTTTCAAATCTTCTATCTTTACATTATAATCATCTATTTTTATTTTTGAAAAATCTACACTTTGTGAAGCTTTTTCTAACTCTTCTTTTGTCGGTAGTTCTGTCCGAGCTGGAACTTCATCTGAAAATCCCCATACCATCATTAAAGGTTCCATTGTAATATCATATTTTCCATTTGATAAATCATATTTTTTTGAAACCTCTTTTAAAAGGTAAATTCCTTCATCATCAAAAGTCTCTTTCTTTTTTTCATTTAAATTATCAATCAAACTACCCTTGATTTTACTATTATATCTATTATCTATTCTTTCAATCTCTTTCAATGCTAATTCTATATTTTCTTTTGCATTTTTTGTATCATTAGAAAATATTGTCACCTTAAAAAATGTTCCAAACGCAAATCTTTCCTCATCTACTCTTTCAACCTTTTTTTCACACCCCAATAATAGTAAAAAAAGTAAAAAGAGTAGAAATATATTTCTACTCTTAGTCATTTGCTAACTCCTCCGCAACTTCGGCAAAAGTTATTCTTCCATCTACTATTTCTCTGAAAGTCTTTTTAACAACAGTATCTTTTTTAGAAACCTTTGTTAATACAGGAGCTCCTTTACCTATCTCTCTTGCTCTCTTCCCAGCCGTTATTGTCAATGTGTACTTATTAGGTATTTTATCTAATAATTCATCATAAGTAATTACTTTTTTCATAAGATCCTCCTAGTTTTTAGAATTTATAATTTTTACTAACTCTTCGCATGATTTTTCAACAGTATAGTTAATAATTGTTATATCATAATCTTTTTCATATTCTAATTCTTGTATTGAGTTTTTTAATCTAAGTTGAATAGTCTCTTCACTATCTGTTTTTCTTCCTCTTAGTCTTCTCTCTAAATCTTCCATTGTTGGCGTTTTAAAGAATACTAAATGAGCAGTTGGATACACAGCTTTAACCTGAAGTCCTCCTTGAACATCTATCTCAAGAATAACATTTTCTCCAGAAGCTAATCTTGATTCTACTTCAGATTTTAAAGTTCCATAGTAGTTAGTATGAACAGTTGCATATTCTAAGAATTCATTTTTTTCAATCTTATCTTTAAACTCGTCTACTGTTAAGAAATAATAATCTCTTCCGTGTAATTCCCCTTCTCTTGGAGCACGAGTCGTAGCTGAAGTTGCTAAATTTATACCTAACTGTTTTCTAACTATTCTACATATTGTCGATTTTCCAGCACCACTAGGACCAGAAACAATAAATAGTTCTCCCTTTTTCATTTGCATTCTCCTTTATTCTATATTTAGAGCTTGTTCTCTAATTTTTTCAATTTCATTTTTACATTCTACAATAAGTTTTGAAATATCATACAAATTACATTTTACCCCAGACGTATTTAATTCTCTAAAAATCTCTTGAAGAATAAAATCAATTTTCTTTCCTATACCTGTATTTATAGAATTTAACTCTATTTTTAATTGACAAAGATGACTTTCTAATCTAGAAACCTCTTCTGAAATATCAGATTTATCTGTAAATAACAAAACTTCTCTCAATAACATCTCGTCATTAAATTCTATATCTGTTACTTTAGATAATCTTTCTAATAGCTTCTCTTTATAATTTGTAACAATATTTTCTTTTAATGATTTTATTATAGAAACATTTTTTTCTATAATCTCAATACATTCTAGGAAATATCTCTTCATTCTCATTCCTTCAGACTCTTTCATTTCAATAAATGAATCTAAAAGTACATGTAAATTACTTATCACAAATTGTTCATATTCTTTTTCATCTATCTCTAAATCATTTCTTCTAATGACATTTAAATTCTTAACTAGTAAATCAAGTTTGTTACTAAACTTTTCGTTATATTCATTCTCTATAGCATTTAAAACTTTCAAATAAGAAGCTGTCATATTTTTATCATATTCAAAAAGATTATCAACTTCTCTCTTATCATGAAATTCAATTTTTAAATCTATACTTCCTCTTGTAACTTTAGAAGCAACCTCTGTTCTGATTTTATTTTCCAAAAAATTTAGCATATGAGGTGATTTTATTTTTAAATTTAAGTTCTTATTATTTACACTCTTTATTTCTAAAGATATTGAATATTTTTCGTTTTCAAAATATTCTTTTGAATAACCTGTCATACTTCTCATAACATCAACCTCTCATAAATAAAATGCTAAAATAGGCGACAAAGTCGCCTATTTTATTAGTCCTCTATCTCAACTGGAACTATGTTCTTATAAGCTTTATATCCAGTACCTGCTGGTATCTTCTTACCTATAATTACGTTTTCTTTTAGTCCCTCTAAGTAGTCTTCTTTACCTTCTATTGCTGCATTTGAAAGTACTTTCGTAGTTTCTTGGAACGATGCTGCTGATATGAAACTTCCTGTGTTAACAGCGGCTTTTGTAATACCTTGGATAACAGGCTCATATTTGATTTCTGCTTTTCCTTCTGCTCTTAACTTGTTGTTTTCTAATTCAACAACTCTCTTCTCTACAACCTCGTCTTCTAGGAATAATGAAGCTCCCGATTCTACTATTCTTACTTTCTTGAACATCTGCTTAACGATAATTTCTATATGTTTATCGTTTACAGTAACTCCTTGGTCTCTATATACTTGTTGTACAGATTCTAGTATGAACTGCTCTGCTGCAACTAATCCTTTGATGTTTAAAACGTCAAATGGTGATATAGCTCCATCTGTAATCTTATCCCCAGCTTTTATTAACATTCCATCTGTTACAACTAAATGTTCTCCAACTGGTGCTAAGTATTCTTTGAAGTTTTCAGTATCTGAAGTAGATCTTATGATTATTACTCTCATACCTTTCTTCTTTCTACCTGTAACTTCTACTTTTCCTTCTATCTCTGATAAGATAGCTTTTCCTTTAGGATTTCTAGCTTCGAATAGCTCTTGAATTCTCGGAAGACCTCCAGTGATATCTTTCGTTCCTTCTCCTTCTTTTATGATCTTAGCTATGATTTGTCCTGTTCTTACTGATTCTCCCTCTCTTACCATTAAGTATGCTCCAAATGGTATTGAGTAACTTTCTTTTGCGTTTCCTTCCTCATCAAAGATAACTACTCTTGGGTTTGAATCTCCCGATTCTACAGTTTTTATAGCCATATATTCTGTAACGTTATACTTCTCATCGAAGTTTTCTTTTACATATAGCTCTCTATATTCTATTCTTCCATCTTGGTTAGCTATAATAGGGATGTGGTAAGGATCGAAAGTAACTAGAATATCTCCTGGTTTAACTTCTTGACCTTCCTCAACTTTTAATATAGATCCTGATGCGATTTCATAGTCATAGTTTCCAATTAAAATTTTAGCTGATTGAGAAACTACAATTTTCTCTTGAGTTTCTTGGTTTTCTAGAATTTTAATCTCTTTAAATACAACTTTTCCTGTATTTTCAGCTTTAATACTTGTCGCAGCTGCAGTTGCTGTCGCAACTCCTCCTGTATGGAACGTTCTCATTGTAAGCTGTGTACCAGGTTCCCCGATTGATTGAGCTGCTATAACTCCAACCGCTTCTCCTAGTAGGATTTCTTTATGGTTAGCTAGATCCATTCCATAACATTTTTGACAAACACCTTTTTCAAGGCTACAAGTTAATGGAGATCTAATTTTTATTTTCTTTATTTCTAATTCTGTAATTCTAGCGATTTGCTCTTTTGTGAACATCTCGTTTCTTCTAGCTATTACTTCACCTTCGAAGATTACATCTTCAGCAGGTACTCTTCCTACTAATCTCTCAGATAATTTTTCAATTACTTGACCATCTGAAACTAGCTCTGCTACTTCAATTCCTTCATGAGTTCCACAATCGATTGAGTTAACAATAACTTCATGCGATATATCAACAAGTCTTCTTGTTAGATATCCTGAATCGGCAGTTCTCAGTGCCGTATCTGCTAGACCTTTTCTAGCTCCATGTGATGACATGAAGAATTCTAGTACTGTTAGACCTTCTCTGAAGTTGGCTTTAATTGGTACCTCGATGATTCTTCCTTGCGTATCGGCCATGTTTCCTCTCATTGCCGCTAGTTGTCTCATCTGTGCGATCGATCCTCTGGCTCCAGAGTTCGCCATCATGTAAACTGGGTTAAACTGATCTAGTCCGCTCATCATTGCGTCTGTAACTTTTGCTGTTGTTTCTGACCAAAGAGCTACTGTTTTTCTGTATCTCTCTTCGTTGATTATCTTTCCAGCTTTATAATCAGCTTCAATTTCAGCAACTTTTTGATCTGCTTCTTCTAAAATTGATTTTTTAGTTTCTGGAATTTCAAGATCTTCTATTCCTACTGATACCCCAGCGAATGTTGCATAGTGATATCCGAAGTTTTTAATATCATTGATTAATTCAGCTGTTTTTGTAAATCCATGCATCTCATATAATTTACCGATAAGTTTCTTTAATTGAGATTTTCCGAATGTTACATCATATTGCTTATTAACTTCAGGTAGCATTTCATTGAACATGATTCTTCCTGGAGTAGTTTTTACCATTTCACCATTAATTCTAACATTTACTACAGCGTGAGTATCTAAGATTCCTCTGTCATAAGCTGTTAAAACTTGCTCTTTATTAGAGAATGCTTTTCCTTCTCCTTTTGCTCCAGGTCTATCTTTTGTCATATAGAAACATCCCATAACCATATCTTGAGAAGGTACAGCTATTGGCTCTCCATTTGATGGAGATATGATGTTGTTTGGAGCTAACATAAGAAGTTTTGCTTCCATTATAGCTTCAGGTGATAACATTAAGTGAACTGCCATTTGGTCTCCATCGAAGTCGGCATTAAATGCAGAACATACTAGAGGATGCAGTCTTATTGCTTTTCCTTCTATTAATACAGGCTCAAAAGCTTGGATTGACAGTCTATGTAGAGTCGGAGCTCTATTTAATAGAACTGGATGATCTTGGATTACATCCTCAATTACATCCCATACTTTATCGTCTGCATCTTCAACTAATTTTTTAGCTGTTTTTATGTTAGATGCTAACTCTCTCTTTACTAACTCTCTCATTATGAAAGGCTTGTAAAGCTCTAAAGCCATCTTTTTAGGAATTCCACATTGGTGCATTTTTAAAGAAGGTCCTACAACAATAACCGATCTTGCAGAGTAATCTACTCTTTTTCCAAGAAGGTTTTGTCTGAATCTTCCTTGCTTTCCTTTTAGCATATCAGAAAGTGATTTTAACTCTCTGTTATTTTGTGCAACAACTGGTTTTCCTCTTCTTCCGTTATCAATAAGAGCATCTACTGCTTCTTGAAGCATTCTCTTTTCATTTTTAACTACGATTTCTGGAGCTTTTATTTCTAAAAGTCTCTTTAATCTGTTATTTCTGTTGATAACTCTTCTATAAAGATCGTTTAAGTCAGAAGTAGCAAATCTTCCACCATCTAATTGTACCATTGGTCTTAAATCAGCTGGTATAACTGGAACATTCTTTAATATCATCCATTGTGGTAAGTTACCAGATGCTATAAAGTCTCTTGTTATTTTTAATCTTTTTACTAATTTCTTTCTTTTTTGAGCTGAATTTACATCTTCAAGTTCTTTTTCTAACTCTACTCTTAACTCTTCTAAATTTATCATTTCTAATAACTTTAAAATTGCTTCAGCACCCATCTTTGCTTCAAACTGTCTTCCGTACATTTGCTTATATAGCTTGTACTCTTTTTCAGTTATAATTTTACCAATTTTTAATGTTGGTTCTTCACTAGCAGTTACAATGTATCTAGCAAAGTATAGAACAGATTCTAACTCTTTTGGAGAAATCCCTAAAATAAGAGACATCTTATTTGGTGTTCCTTTAGAATACCAGATGTGAGCTACAGGGGCAGCTAATGCTATATGCCCCATTCTCTCTCTTCTTACTTTAGACTTAGTTACTTCAACTCCACATTTCTCACAAACTAGTCCTTTATATCTCATTCTCTTATATTTTCCACAAGAACATTCCCAATCTTTCGATGGTCCGAATATTCTCTCACAGAATAATCCATCCATTTCTGGATTTAATGTTCTGTAGTTTATTGTTTCTGGTTTCGTAACTTCTCCGTACGACCAATCTTCTATCTTCTCTGGAGAAGCTAGTTTAATTCTAATCTTCTCAAAACTTTTAATTCCCATATTAAATACAAAGCCTCCTTAAATGAGATAAAGCTTTCATCTATCATCATATTCAATTTTAACTTAAATTAGTTTATTTGGTCAGATAAAGAAAACTCAACTATTGTTTCGTCTTTTCCTAACTCTTCGTTAACGTTAATTAACTCGTTATTAGCATCAAAAAGTTCTACGTCTAGTGCTAACGCTTGGAACTCTTTTAATAGAACCTTAAATGACTCTGGTAAATCTGCCTCTGGCATCTCTTCACCTTTTACAATCGCTTCATAAGTTTTTGTTCTACCTGTTACATCGTCAGACTTAACCGTTAACATTTCTTGAAGGATATTTGAAGCTCCATATGCTTCTAAAGCCCAAACTTCCATCTCTCCAAGTCTTTGTCCTCCGAATTGTGCTTTTCCTCCAAGAGGTTGTTGTGTTACTAATGAGTATGGTCCAATTGCTCTCGCATGCATCTTATCTTCAACTAGATGGTGAAGTTTTAACATATACATTCTTCCAACTGTTACTGGATTATCGAATTTATCTCCAGTTCTTCCATCAAATAATGTAACCTTACCTTTTCTTGGGTATCCTGCTTTTTCTAAGTAATCTTTTACTTGCTCTTCTGTTGCACCATCAAATACTGGAGTTGATAAATAAGTTCCACCATTTAATTTACCCATAGCCATTCCTAAGTGAACCTCTAGAACCTGTCCAATGTTCATACGCGAAGGAACCCCTAGTGGGTTGATAACAACGTCTAAGTGAGTACCATCTGCTAAGAATGGCATATCTTCTGCTGGTAAAACTCTAGAAACAACACCTTTGTTACCATGTCTTCCTGACATTTTATCTCCAACAGTTATCTTTCTTTTTTCTGCTATAAATACTCTTATTGATCTATTTACTCCAGCCTTTAATTCGTCTCCGTTTTCTCTTGATAATTCAAGAACTTCAACAACTGTTCCTTTAGATCCATGAGGCATTTTTAATGATGTATCTCTTACATCTCTTGCTTTTTCTCCGAAGATAGCTCTTAATAACTTTTCTTCTGCTGGTGGCTCAGATTCACCTTTTGGTGCAGTCTTTCCAACTAAAATATCTCCTGGTCCAACTTCAGATCCTACAACAATTATACCTCTTGAGTCTAAATTCTTTAACGCTTCCTCAGATACATTTGGTATTTCTCTTGTAATCTCTTCATCACCTAATTTAGTGTTTCTAGCTTCTATTTCGTACTCTTCAATGTGGATTGATGTAAATACGTCGTCTTTTCTTAATCTATCAGATATCAGAATCGCATCCTCGTAGTTATATCCTTCCCATGGCATAAATGCCATTAAGATGTTTCTTCCAAGTGCTAAATCTCCACCTTTTGTTGCTGGTCCATCAGCTATTACTTGACCTAGTTCAACTTCTTGACCTAAATCTACTAATGGAGTTTGGTGTAAACACATCGCTTGGTTTGATCTTTCAAAGTTAAGTAATCTGTGCTTGTAAACTTTTCCTTCAGCATCTTCTATAATAATTTCTTTAGCATCAACATAAGTTATCTTACCTTTTGCTTTTGCAGAAATTACTGCTCCTGAATCAACAGCAACTTTTCTTTCAAGTCCAGTTCCTATGAAAGGTGCTTCAGTTCTTAATAATGGTACCGCTTGTCTTTGCATGTTCGATCCCATAAGTGCTCTATTCGCATCATCGTGCTCTAAGAATGGAATTAATCCTGCTGAAACTGATACCACTTGCTTTGGTGATACATCTAAGTAATGTACTTTTTCTCCAGGTATATGAACAATTTCATGTCCATATCTACATACAACGTCACCTAATAGTTCTGCATTTTCTCCAAGCTTTGTATCGGCTTGGGCGATGAATAATCCTTCTTCTTCATCTGCTGCTAAGTAGTGAATGTTATCAAAGTTTGCAACTCCATTTTCTACTTTTACATATGGTGTTTCAATAAATCCGTATGAATTAACTTTTGCATATATTGCTAAAGATCCAATAAGACCGATGTTTGGTCCTTCTGGTGTCTCTATTGGACAAATTCTTCCATAATGTGAATCATGAACGTCTCTTACCTCGAACCCGGCTCTTTCTCTTGAAAGTCCTCCTGGTCCAAGTGCAGATATTCTTCTCTTATGAGTTAACTCTGCTAATGGGTTTGACTGATCCATGAATTGTGACAATTGTCCAGAACCAAAGAAATCTAAAACTAATGCGTTTAGTGGTCTAGTGTTTAATAATGATTGCGGAGTTAATGTTTCTACATCTTGTATAGTCATTTTCTCTTTTACCATTTTACCCATCTTAGATAATCCAGCTTTAATTTGCATTAATAGAAGTTCTCCAACTCCTCTAACTCTTCTATTAGATAAGTTATCTATATCATCAGTATGACCTTTTCCATTATTTAATGAAATTACATACTTTATTGTTGCAATTACATCTTCTTTAGTTAATAGAATCTCATCTTCTGGAAGATCAAGCTTTAATCTCTTGTTCATCTTATATCTTCCAACTGGCTCTAAATCATATCTTTGTGGATTGAAGAACATTTGCTTAATTAAAGATCTAGCCGAATCTATTGTCACTAAATCTCCAGGTCTTAATTTCTTAAATACCTCTGTTACAGCTTCTTCTTTTGTATCTCCAGTGTCATTTACTATAGTATTAGCAAAAACTTTATCCTCTGGTTTTACTTCCCAAACTAATATATTCTCAATTTTAGAATCCACTAATTCAAATATAACAGCTTCTGTTATTAGTTGTTTAGTTTCAAATAAAACTTCTCCAGTCTCTTCATTGAAGATATCCTCTTTTATGAAGCTTCCTTCGATTCTTGTTTTAAGAACACTAATAAGTTCTTCTTTATTTGTGTATCTCGAATAGTACTCTGATAAATTAACTTCTTTCTCATCTAAAAACTCATCCATTATCTCTTCGTTTGTATCAAAGAAATCAACAGCTTTTAAGAATACAGTTGCTAAAACTTTTTTCTTTCTATCGATTTTAACGCTTAAGAAATCATTTTTATCAGTTTCAAACTCTAGCCAAGTCCCTTTATAAGGAATAATTTTTCCAGAGAACAAGTCTTTTCCTGTTTGAATGTTAACTTCTTTATTAAATGATACTCCTGGAGATCTATGTAATTGTGATACAACTACTCTCTCTGCACCATTTATTATAAATGTTCCTCTTTCTGTCATTAAAGGAACTTCTCCAAAATAAACAAGTGTTTCTTGGATTTCATTTCCACTCTTCTTGTTAGTAAGTCTTAATCTTACTTTTAAAGAAGCAGAATAAGTTTTCCCTCTTTTCTTACATTCAAGCTCATCATTCAATGGAGCTTCAGCTTCATGTAGCTCGTAAGAAACATATTCTAACTTTATATCTCCATTTGAAGATTCAACAGGGAATATTTCTCTAAAAGCCGATTCCAGCCCCTTGTCTTTTCTGTTAAGTGGAGCCTCCTTAGCTTGTAGAAAATCTTCATAGGAATCCAGTTGGAATTCTAAAAAATGAGGCATAGCCCCTCTTTCTTCGATTCTTCCAAAATTCAATCTTTCAACGAGTTTCCCCATCAATTCACACTCCTTACTATTTCATATAGTGATCAATACCTAATCTTTGGAAAATAAAAGGCTTTTATTTTCAAAAGATTAAGTATTAACTTCCTTTTTTTAATAGATTATTTAATAATTTTCATTATAATGAGTAAAAAGGCACCCGTTAGAGTGCCTATTTTTTTCATTTAAGTATAACTAGTTACTATTGAGTAACTTTGTAAGGGTTATTACTTAACTTCTACTGTAGCTCCAGCTTCAGTTAATTTAGCTTTTATAGCTTCAGCTTCTTCTTTAGAAGCTCCCTCTTTTATTGTTCCACCGTTATCTACTACTTCTTTAGCTTCTTTTAATCCTAATCCAGTAATTCCTCTTACTTCTTTGATTACAGCTATTTTGTTAGCTCCTGCAGCAGTTAAAACTACATCAAACTCAGTTTTCTCCTCTACAGCAGGTCCCTCAGCAGCAGCTACAGCTACTGGTGCAGCAGCAGTAACACCGAAGTGCTCCTCTAAAGCTGTTACTAATTCTCTTAACTCTAATACTGACATAGCTTCTAAATCAGCTATAAATTGCTCTCTATTGAACGCCATTTTGTTTCCTCCTTAAATTTTCCTAAATGTTTTTTCTTTTTTAAATCAATAATACTCTAAAATTAACTGGTGATTACTCAGCAGCTGTTTCTTTCTTCTCAGCGATTGCCACAGTTGCGTAAGCAAGTTTTCTAACCGGTCCAAGCATTCCGTTAAGAACCATAGAAAGAAGTTGCTCTCTAGAAGGTAATTTAGCTAGTGCTACTACCTCTGCAGCTTCAACTCTCTTACCTGTTAAAACTCCACCTTTTATAGTGAATATAGTTTTCTTTGCCTTTGCGTTTGCTTTTGCTTGAGCTGCTTCAACATCATAAACTACTTTCGCTGGAGTTACTGGATCAGCATATCCGAATGCAAATGCAGTAGTCCCTTCTAGTAAATCATCAAATTTATCAGCTATACCAGCCTCAGCTAGTGCTATTTTGAACAGTCTGTTCTTAGCAACTAAGTATTCTGCTCCATTTTCTCTCATTTGTTTTCTTAACTCAGTCTCTTGGTTAACTTTAAGACCTTGATAGTCAACTAAAACGATTGATTGAGCCTTAGATATTTTTTCAACTAATTCAGCTACAAGCTCTTTTTTTAATTGAGTTGCCATTATTGATTCACCTCCTCTTTTACTCTAAAATTACCTCCGCTCCAAGGTAGGAACGGAGGTTCATGATCTAACTATGAGGTTAGTGAATACCTTCTTCCAACCTCGGTAGGATATTTAAGACTTGCGTCACCTACGGTCTTTGGTTTGGATCTATATTTAATTATTTATCCAACTTTTTAACTTATATTATAAAGTTATATTTTTACAACTTTATAAGTATAACACATAATTCAAATTTTTGCAAATTTTAATTATGAATTTTTTGCAACTAAAACTGGATCCATTTTAACTCCTGGTCCCATTGTTAAAGATACTGCTACAGTTCTTAAGTATTGACCTTTAGAAGCTGCTGGCTTTAATCTAACGATTTCGTTGATGAAAGCTGTAAAGTTCTCTAATAATGCTTCTTCAGAGAAATCCGCTTTACCGATTGGCGCGTGGATTGATCCTAACTTGTCTACTCTGAAAGCAAGTTTTCCTTTCTTGAACTCAGATACTGCCGTTGCGATATCTGGTGTAACTGTTCCTGATTTAGGGTTAGGCATTAAACCTTTAGTTCCTAAAACTCTTCCTAGTCTTCCTAATTTAGGCATCATGTCTGGTGTAGCGATTACGATATCAAAGTCGAACCAACCTTGTTGGATTTTCTCGATATATTCTTCTGCTCCTGCATAATCTGCTCCTGCTTCTAAAGCTTTCTCTACGTTAGCTCCTGAAGTTATTGCTAATATTTTAACTGTCTTTCCTGTTCCGTTTGGAAGTACAACTGTACCTCTAACTTGTTGGTCAGCATGTCTAGGATCTACTCCTAATCTTAATGCAATCTCAACTGTTTCTACGAAGTTAGCAGTTCTTGTCTTTTTTACAAGTTCTAAAGCTTCTTTAACCTCGTATAGTCTTCCTTGCTCAACTAATTTAGCTATTTCTAGGTATTTTTTACCTCTTTTATTTGCCATTGAAAATTTCCTCCTTCTGTGGTTAAACGGATGTTTTCATCCTACCACTTAATATCACATAAATAAGAATTGACTTCTAATTAGTCCTCTATTTTGATTCCCATTGATCTAGCTGATCCAGCTATGATATTCATAGCAGCTTCTACTGATCCAGCGTTTAAATCTGGCATCTTAGTTTCAGCGATTTCTCTTAATTTAGCTGTGTTGATTTTTCCAGCTACTTCTTTTTTAGAGTTTTGAGCTCCTGATTGAATTCCAGCAGCTTTCTTTAATAAATCTGATGCTGGTGGAGTTTTTAAGATAAATGTGAAAGATCTGTCGTTATAAACAGAGATTTCAACTGGAATGATCCATCCCGCTTTATCTTGAGTTTTTGCATTGAACGCCTTACAGAATTCCATGATGTTAACTCCGTGTTGTCCTAATGCTGGTCCTACTGGTGGAGCAGGGTTAGCTTTTCCAGCAGGTAATTGTAGTTTTATTAATCCGATTACTTCTTTTGCCATTGTTTAAATTACACCTCCATAAAATTGTGGTATTGATTTTGCAATCTCCCACAGGCTCAATATTTAACTAAGCCTTTTCTACACTGTCAAGGTCTACTTCGATAGGAGTCATTCTACCAAACATCTCCATCATAACCTTAACTTTTCTATGTTCCATATCGATTTCAGCAACTTTACCTTCTTGATTTTCAAATCCTTCAGCTAGAAGTCTTACATAATCTCCTACTTCGTAGTCGACTTTTATAACTTCCTTAAGCGCCTTCTCATCATCTTCATTTTTGTATCCTATAACAGAGAAAATATTTTCAACTTCATCATCTTCCATTGGAATTGGATCAGATCCTACTCCAACGAATCCTGTTACTCCGTTAGTATTTCTAACTACGTACCAAGCATCTGAGTCTACTCTAAAGTTTATTCCATCTCCGCTTTCCTCTCTAGTAGCTTCCATTTCTAGCATAACATACCCTGGGAATAACTTTCTTGAAATAATCTTTTTCTTTCCTCTTCTCTCTTCGATAGTTTCCTCTTCAGGAACTAAAACTTTAGTTACTATGTTAGATAACCCTAAAGTTTCTATCTTTTGTTCTAAGTCTGTTTTAACTTTTTTCTCATACCCCGAATAAGTATGAATCATAAACCATTTTTTTACTAAGCTTTTTTCCATTTTATCCTCCAAAGAGAGATACAAGCATCTTTAAAAGTCTTGAAGCAATTATATCGAAAACTCCTAAGTATATCCCTAAAAATATACTCATAGCAACAACCCAACTTGTTGCTGCAATTATTTCTTTTCTTCTAGGCCATTGAACCTTAGAATACTCTCTTCTTACATCGTTAATTAGTCCCATTTTGCACCACCAGTAATTTTATTTTTATAAAAAAATGGCAGGTCAAGAGGGAATCGAACCCCCAACCCTCGGTTTTGGAGACCGATGCTCTGCCAATTGAGCCATTGACCTGCATGTTGTTGCAAATTGTTTTTTCTTTTAATAATTAACTAAGAAGCGTAAACGCTTCTTAGATCAAGAATTACTTTTTAGTTTCTTTATGTAATGTTACTTTTTTGTCCCATTTACAGTATTTATTTAATTCTAATCTTTCAGTAGTGTTCTTCTTATTCTTTGAAGTACTGTAGTTTCTTCTTTTACACTCTGTACACTCTAATTGAATATTTACTCTCACTCTTTACACCTCCACTCATCTAACGGATATTATAAATCCTCCCATACATCATAACTTATTGTATGGTAAACAAGAGTTTCCTTATTTATTGCTTTCTTTTTAAGACATAGATGATAATACCACTTTTTTACAATTTTGTCAATAGTTTTTTCTTTACTCCAAAATAAAAAAAGATTGGCAACTTCCTATCCTCCCAGGGGGCTGCCCCCCAAGTACTTTCAGCGTTTATGGGCTTA